>LJCR01000498.1 GCA_001399705.1 Kouleothrix aurantiaca | reverse complement strand
GTGCTTTGAAGGCCCGCAGGCCGAGCTCGACGACACCTACAATGCGCAGCCTGCCATCCTGACGGTGAGTATCGCCTGCCTTGAGGCGCTGAAAGAGCGCTTTGGCGCGCTGGGCTACCTGGGCACGCCCAAGCTCGTCGCCGGCCACAGCATGGGTGAGTTTACCGCGCTGGTTGCGGCTGGCGTGCTCGATTTCGACGACGCCCTGCGCCTGGTGCGCGAGCGCGGCCGCCTGATGAAAGAGTCGGGCGAGCAGCGCCCCGGCGGCATGGCCGCCGTGATTGGGCTGGATGACGAAACGCTGGCGCAGGTTGTGGAAGAAGCACAGTCCGAAGGCGTGGTGACGCTGGCGAACGCCAACTCGCCGGGCCAGACGGTGCTTTCGGGCGAGGTTGCGGCCCTACAGCGCGCAATGGATTTGGCGAAAGCCCGCGGCGCGCGCCTGGTGCAGCGCCTGGCCGTCAGCATCGCCTCGCACTCGCCACTCATGCAGCAGGCCTCGCAGCACTTCAACGAGCTGATCAGCCGCATCAACTTCCGCACGCCGCAGGTGCCGCTGATCGCGAATATCAGCGCCCAGGCGCTCACCACCGTCGATGAGCTGCGCGCCGAGCTGTCCGAGCAGCTGACCCGCCCGGTGCAGTGGACGCGCTCGGTACAGGCGATGGTTTCCGAAGGCGTCGATACGATCGTTGAGATCGGGCCGAAGCAGGTGCTGTCGGGCCTGATCAAGCGCATCACGCCCGAGGCGCGCCCGGTGACGCTGACGGATGTGGATGTGGTGCGCTTGCTGGCCAGTGTTGACTAGCGTGGTGGGGAGGCAGATATGCGCCGTGTCGTTATAACGGGCCTGGGCGCGGTGACGCCTGTCGGCAACGATGCGCCCGCGACCTGGCGGGCCTTGCTGGCGGGCACCAGTGGCATCGCCACGATCACGCGCTTCGACCCGAGCGCGCTGCCGATTCGCATCGCGGGCGAGGTGAAGAACTTCGCGCTCGACCCCGCGCTGGATGCTCGCGAGGCGCGCCGCCAGTCGCTCTATACCCGCTACGCGCTTAACGCCGTGGCCGAGGCGGTGCGCGCGGCGCAGCTCGACATGGAGCAGGAAGACCCCGAGCAGGTGGGCGTGATCTATGGCAGTGGCGCGGCCGGGCTCGACCTGATTTTCGATAACCACGACGTGCTGCGCGAGCGTGGGCCGCGCCGCGTCGCCCCAACCATGATCGCCAACATGCTGGCCGACTCAGCCAGCGGCGCGATTGCGATCCTGATTGGCGCGCAAGGCCCGAATATGGCGGTTACTGCGGCCTGCTCGACTGGCGGGCATAACGTTGGCGAGGCGTTTGAGACCATCCGGCGCGGCGATGCCGACGTGATTGTGGCGGGCAGCAGCGAGGCGCCAATTCACCCCACGATCATGGCGTCGTTCAGCACTATGCGTGGGCTGGCCGACAACAACGAGCACCCCGAGCTGGCGTGCCGGCCCTTTGATGCGCGGCGCGACGGTTTTGTGCTTTCGGAAGGCGCGGCCGCGCTGATACTCGAAAGCCTCGACCACGCGCTGGCGCGCGGCGCGCCGATTGTGGCCGAAATTGTGGGCTATGGCAACAGCGCCGACGCCCGCGACATGATCGCCGCCGACGAGACCGGCGCTGGCGCGGCGCGCGCGCGCGGCCTCGCTCGGTGCGGCCTGGGTGTGGCTGGCGACGCTCGGCTACCTGCTGCTGCTCGGCCCGGCAGTGCAGGACGCGCCGGTGTTCAGTTTGCCAATGCTGCTGCCCGGCGCGCTGTGGGTGGCGGCCGGGGGCGCGGCGCTGATTGAGTGGATTGGCGCGCGCGCGCGGCTGGCGGGACATGCGCTGGCAGTGTTGCTGGTGCTGGCGGCGCTGGGCTGGGGCTATACCCGCGTGCCGTTTTCCAGCAAACGCCAGCAGTGGGTGTTTCGCGAGTTTGCCACCGCCACGCTGGCGCAGCTACCGCCCAACGCAGTGGTGCTGGCGCACTGGGAGCAGGGCATGACGCTCCAGTACCTTGTGCTGGCCGAGCGCCAGCGCCCCGATCTGTGGATCGATGTGGTCGAGCCGGGCGACGACGCCTGGGGCGCGCGGGCGGCGCGGCGCTACTCTGGGCGGGCGGTCTTCTTCCTAGGCGCGCCAGCCGATGTGGATGGCCTGATGGTCGCTCTGCGGCGGGCCGATTCCTACGCCAACCTGTACGAACTGCGGCGCTAATGCGTGTAGGGTAGGGGATGGGGGATAGGGGATGGAGAATGGCGGAACGCGCTTTGTTCAGAACACATACTGCCCACCCCCTATTCCCCAACCTCCATCCCCGCGCCTATGGCGCAACCGGCGCGTCGTATGTGTCGAGGTCGGCCACCTGCAATTCCAGCGCTTCGATCGAGACCTGAATCTCACGCAGCGACAGCGCCAGCGAGGCCAGCAGAAGCAGCAGGCTGCCGCCGAACACCCATTTCCCAATCTCGGGCAGGCCGGCGAACAGCATAAACATGCTCAGCACGCAGCCAAAGAAGCTGGCGACGCCGCAGGTCTGCATGGAGCGGATGATGCCAATGCGGTAGCGCAGGTTGTTGATCTGCCCGCGCACGCGTGGATCGGGCTCGGAGCGGTAGCGCGCATACAGGTCGCGCATCAGCGCCGCCAGCGACAGAAAGCGGTTGGTGTAGGCCAGCAGCTGCAGCGAAATCGCCGGAAACAGCAGCGCCGGCGTGGTGAGCGTGAGTTCCATTTGTTTCTTTCCCCGGGAGCGTGAGCAAGACGAAGGACGAAAGACGAAAGACCAACTGCGTCGTCGCCTTTCGTCCGTCGTCCCTCGTCGTTCGTCCTGAACCTTCGTGTCTTCGTGGTGAAACGACCACCGACCACCGACCACCGACCACTTGAGTCGTCTGTTGTCAGTGGTCCGTCGTCCTTCTCGAACCTTCGTGCCTTCGTGCCTTCGTGGTGAAACGACAACCGACCGCCGACCACTTGAGTCGTCTGTTGTCAGTGGTCCGTCGTCCTTCTCGAACCTTCGTGCCTTCGTGGCGAAACGACCACCGACTACCGACAACTGACTACCTGTCCCTTCGTCCTTCGTCCTTAGTCGGTCGTCTTTCGTCGTTCGTCTTTCTTAACCTTCGTGCCTTCGTGACGAAACGACCACGGACAACCGACCGCCGACCACTTGAGTCGTCTGTCGTCAGTGGTCCGTCATCCTTCTCGAACCTTCGTGCCTTCGTGTCTTCGTGGTAAATTGGCCCTTCGTCACTGGCCGTTTGCGGACGCAGCTGGCGCGCGCCGGCGCCGTTCCAGCGCCACCAGCAGCACCGCCACGTCGGCCGGGTGGATACCGGCCAGGCGGCTGGCCTGCCCAAGCGTGGCCGGGCGGAAACGCGCCAGCACCTGGCGCGCCTCGTTGCGCAGCCCGCGCAGCGCCGCATAGTCGAAGTCGGCCGGCAGGCGGCGCGTCTCCATCTTGCGCACGCGCTCGACTTCGCGCTGCTGCTTGGCGAGGTAGCCGCCATACTTGGCTTCCAGCTCGGCC
>LJCR01000499.1 GCA_001399705.1 Kouleothrix aurantiaca | reverse complement strand
GCCAGGCGGCGATGCGCCCGGCCCGGAAGGGCGCGATTTTGATCATTGCCCAGAAGGCCCCGGCCGACACCACGCCCGCCCCGGCGATATGCAGCAGGTTCGCGCCGGCGGTGAAGTAGACGATCCCGGCGATGACGATCATCACAATCGTCGTCCCCAGGTCGCCTTCCAGCATCACCAGCCCGCAGACGATGCCGAGCATCACCGCGAAGGGGATGAGGCCGTAGCTGACGTTATCGAGCTTTTCGCCGCGCCGCGAGAGCCAGTCGGCGAAGTAAACGATCATCGCGAGCTTGGCGAACTCCGATGGCTGCATACTGAAGAAGCCGATGCGGATCCAGCTCTTCGCGCCGTTCACCACCGTCAGGTCGGAAGGGAGCACCAGCACCACCAGCAGGAGCAGCAGCGCCGCGCCGATCAGGTGGACTGAGTACGTGCGCCAGAAGCGGTAGTCGATGCGCTGCGCGACCAGCAGGCCAACCGTGCCGAGGATCAGGCCCGCCAGCTGGCGAAGTGTGTAGTAAAGCTGGTTTTCGTGCTGGATGAAGGCGTCGACGAATGACGCGCTGTAGACCATCACCAGCCCTAACGGCACCAGAATGCCGACCGCAGTCAGCAGCTGGTAATCAGGTTTGCGGGTAGAAGTGTCGAACATAGGTCCATCAGCAGTCAGCAGCCAGCAGCCGGCAGCCGCGCTGCATCTGCTGCCTACTGGATAGGCGGTTGAATGGTTAGTATCAAGAACACCAGAAGCGCCAGCACTGCCAGCGCGCCGGCCCAGCCACCCGGCAGGGTGCGCCGTGTGATCTGCGGCGGGAACAGCCGCTGGTCAATATCCAGGCGCGGGGCCAGCAGCCAGCCCACCAGCGCGCCGCCGATCAGGCCGCCGATGTGGGCGTTGTTGTCGATCCGCCCACCGGAGCTAAACCCGATGAACATGTTGATCATAATCACCGTGATCAGGCTGCCGAGCTGCTGGCGCGAAACTTCGCCCAGCACGCGCCGCGCAGTGTAGAAAAACGCGGCCAGCGCGCCCACCAGCCCGAAGATCGCGCCCGACGCGCCCACTGCCGGGGTGGGTGAGAACATGTACGACGCCACGCCGCCGGCCAGCCCGGCCAGAAAGTACACCGCCAGAAAGCGGCCGGTACCATAGATGCGTTCGGTTTGCGGCCCCAGCGCGTACAGCGCCCAGGCGTTGAAGCCGATATGAAACAGGCCGGCGTGCAAGAACATCGAGGTGAGAAATCGATAGTACTCGCCGTTGCGAATGGCCTGGTTGTCCTTTTGCCCAAGCAGGAGCAGGAAATCGTTCACCGGGATACCGCTGATCCGTACTCCAAGGATTTGCAAAACCGTCGGAATCACAAAAATCCCGATGTTGAGTGCCAAAAGCACCCAGAATACGCGCGCCTGGCCAAACGGCAGCTGCAGCCGGTAGGTCTGCTGCTGCGGGATTGGCTGCGCTTCGCCCATTTCGGGCGCGGCCTCGTCGGCGCTGCGGCGCTGGCCGAACTCGCTGCCGAGGTCGTCGAGCAGCGGGCGCAGGTCGTTGTCGTTGTTTGGCTGTGTCATGTGTGTATTGGTGTGCGGCGGTTACAGGGCGTGAACGATGCGCCGGAATTCCTCGCCGCGATGAAATTCGTTCCGAAACATCCCAAAGCTGGCGCAGCCTGGCGCCAGGAGCACCACATCGCCCGGCTCGGCAAGCCCGCGCGCGGCGGCAATTGCCGCGCCGAAATCGCCATATGACCCGAGCGTTGGCGGAACCGCCTGTTGGGCGAGCGCCGCCTGAAGCTTGGGTGTCGCGCTGCCATCGAGCAGCACCAGCGCTTTGGTGCGCTCGGCGATGGCGGCGGCAAAGCCCGCAAAGGGCAGGTTTTTGTCGGCCCCGCCCGCAATCAGCACAATCGGCGCGCTGAAGCTGCGCAGCGCGGCAATTGCGGCCTCGGGTGCGGTGGCGGCGGTGTCGTTGATATAGCGCGCACCATCGACCTCACGCACAAATTCGAGCCGGTGCTCAACGCCGCCAAACGCGCGGGTTGCGGCCCGAATGTGCTCGGGCGTGATGCCAAAGGCGCGGGCCAGCCCGGCGGCGGCGGCGACATTCGCCAGGTTGTGGTCGCCGGCCAGCGGGATGTCGGCGCGTGCGAGCAGTAGCTCGTTGCCCTGCCACACGCCTTCGTCATCGAACCAGGTGCCCGGCCCGTCGGCCTCGGCGCGGCGGCCAAACCAGGCCACCCGGCCCGGCGCAGCGGCGGCCCAGCCCGACACAATCGGGTCGTCGTGGTTCAGCACCAGCGTGTCGCTGGCCGCCTGCCAGCGGAAGATCGTTTGCTTGGCCGCGCCATACGCCTCCATCGATCCATAGCGGTCGAGATGGTCGGGCGAAAGGTTCGTCACAGCGGCGAAGCGTGGGCTGAGCTGCACCTCGTCGAGCCCTTCGAGCTGCCAGCTCGACAGTTCCAGCACCACTGGCGTGCTCGCGCCAATGCGGTCGAGCTGTTCCAGCGCCGAGATGCACAGGTTGCCCGCCACCACGGTGTCGGGGTGCTGCGCGCCCACCATCGCCGCCAGCAGCAGCGTGGTGGTGGTTTTGCCCTTGGTGCCGGTGATGCCCAGGATCGGGCCGGGGCACAGCCGGAAGAACAGCGTCATCTCCATCTCGATGCTCGCGCCGGCCGCGCGGGCGATCTGGAGAAAACGTGATTCGCGCGGAACGCCGGGGTTGCGGACAACGAGGTCGGTGGAGCGGAAATCGGCCTCATCGTGGCGGCCGAGAACAAAGCGGATGGGGTAGCCAGCCAGGGCGTCGAGCGATGATTGGAGCAGTTCGGGCCCGCGCAGGTCGGTGACGGTGACGTGGGCGCCGTGGTCGGCGAGAAAGCGTGCGACGCCAAGACCGCCGCCGTGAACACCCAGGCCCATTACCAGTGCGCGTTTGCCACGTAGGTTCATGATGTTGATCGGATCATTGCCCGCTCGATTGCACGGTTGTCATTTGCACCTTGGCCGGCTGGCTTTGCAGCGTTGCGCTCTGGTCGGCGTCGCGCAGCGTCAGCGCCAGCGAGATGCCAATCAGCGCGGCGACCATTCCCACCAGCACAAAGCGCTGCATCACCTGTGTTTCGCTCCAGCCCAGCAGCTCGAAGTGGTTGTGCAGCGGCGACATTTTGAAGAAGCGCCGGCCTTCGCCAAAGCGGCGGCGCGTCCACTTGAAATAGCTCACCTGGATCATGACCGAAAGCGCTTCGGCCACAAACACCGCGCCGACGATTGGCAGCAAGAGCCATTGCTGCGATTGCAGCGCGATGACCGCCAGCACCGCCCCCAGCGCGAGCGACCCCAGGTCGCCCATAAAGACTTGCGCCGGGTGGGCGTTGAACCACAGAAAGGCCGCGCACGCCCCAACCATGGTGAAGTTAAACGCCATCAGGTTGATGAACTTCTGGTCGAGGAAGGTGATCACGCCATAGGCCGCGAAGGCAATCGTCAGGTTCCAGCCGGCCAGGCTATCGAGCCCGTCGGTCAGGTTCACCGCGTGGC
>LJCR01000497.1 GCA_001399705.1 Kouleothrix aurantiaca | reverse complement strand
GGCTGCGCACAGCAAAAATGGCACGATCTGCATCGGCTCATCGAAGTGCTTGGCCAGCAACAGCTCCACAATCGTGCCGGCGCACATAAAGGCGGCCAGGCCAAACAAGAAATTCCTGAGCCGCTGCACAATGGTTGCATCGTTCATACGCGTTCCTTTCGCCTGCGAAATTGGGGCAGGCAGCACATGTGCCGCCTGCCCATGCGAGGTTACTGCGCCAGGAAGCTCTGCGCCAGCGCCGCGTCGACGCTGGGGGCCACATCCTTCAGCTTGGCGAGGAAGGCCGCATTGTCGGCGTAGGGCCGCGCGGCAACGAGCGCATCGGCGGCAGCAGCGTCCACGCCCGGGATCTGCTGCAGCGTCGCGGCATCGGCATCGTTCACGCTCACCGGCACATACACATACTTCTCGTACTCAGTCACCACGTCGGTGCTGACATACTTGCCGATCTCTTTGCGGAACTGCAAAATCGTGGTATAGGGCCGGTACTCCATAAACTCGCGCACCATGCGGCTGCCAAAGCCCGGGATGGTCGCCAGCAGCTGGTCCTCGGTCACGGTGTTCAGGTCGAGCTTGGTGTTGGTCGCGGCCGGCGCGGCGGCGGTTGGCTCAGTCGCGCTGGCAGCGGTTGGCTCAGCAGCTGTAGCAGCGGTTGGCTCAGCAGCGGCGGTCGGCTCGGCAGCCGTGGCGGCAGTTGGCTCTGCGGCGGTGGCGGCAGTTGGCGCGGCGGCAGTGGTTGCCGCTGGTGCGCTGGTGGCGGCAGCCGGCGCGCTGGTGGGCGTGCTGGTGGTCGTTGCACCGCCGCATGCGGCCAGCACAATCGCGGCAAGTGCGCCGGCGCTCAGCAACCCGGCACGCTGTATCACAGATTTCATTCGGAACAACCCTTTCCATTCAAGCATCCGTCGTCGGCCCGTCCATCGGGCCGCTTGAAGTGTCGCACGTATCGTACCAGGAGCTTGTTCGGAAATTGTTAAGGGATGGTGTGAAAATGATAAGCGCGCCCCCGCCAGCCTCGGGCTGCGCCTATTGCTGCGGCACTGCGCGCCACGGCCGCCGAACGCGGGCGTTTTCGGGCGCAAAAAAGCGCGAACGCCCGCGGGTACGAGCATTCGCGCATGTTGCGCGGGGGTTAGCGATTAGGGATCAGAGGTAGTCGACGACCGGCCACGCTTGTCGTCTGTGGTCTGTCGTCGGTCGTCCTATTCCCATCCCCCATCCTCCAACCTCCCTCCCCCCACAGAGATGGATGTGCGCGCGCGCCGCAAATCGCTCGGCATCATCCCGGTGTACCACCGCATCGACACTTGCGCGGCCGAGTTCGAGGCGCACACGCCCTATATGTACAGCACCTACGCCACCGTCGACGAGGCCGAGGTCACCAGCAAGCCCAAAGTCATGATCCTGGGCGGCGGGCCGAACCGCATCGGCCAGGGCATCGAGTTCGACTACTGCTGCGTGCATGCCTGCATGGCCCTGCGCGACCTTGGCTACGAGACGATTATGGTCAACTGCAACCCCGAAACCGTCTCGACCGACTACGACACCAGTGACCGGCTGTACTTCGAGCCGCTGACGCTGGAAGATGTGCTGAATATCTGGGAGCGCGAAAACCGGGGTCTGGGGTCTGGGGATTTGGGTTTTGAAATCCAGGAGGACGAACATGGCATTACAGTCATATCGCGACCTGGAAGCCTGGCAGCAGGCGATGCAAACAGTAGAGGAAATTTACTGCCTAACCAAGATGATGCCCAAGGAGGAGCAGTTTGGGCTAATAAGTCAGATGCGGCGAGCAGCGACCTCGGTTCCGGCGAACATAGCGGAAGGGTATGGCCGGCTGCACCGCAAGGAATATCTGCATCACCTGTCGATAGCGCGCGGCTCGCTGATGGAACTGGAAACTCATCTTCTGATTTGCCTTCGGCTGAATTATCTGGGGCGGGAGCAGAGCAAGCCGGCCTGGGAAGCGATGCAACAGGCTGGGAAGCTATTGGGCGGCCTGATCCGGTCGCTTTCACCGGACAGCATTCGGCAGGAGCCGGAGCAGTACCTGGCGGAACCCAATCCCTAAACCCTAAACCCCAAACCCCCGCTCTTGTTCCCGTCCTCGTCCAGTTCGGCGGGCAGACGCCGCTGAACCTCGCCAAAGGTCTTGCGATGGCGGGCGTGCCGATCTGGGGCACCTCGCAGGACGCAATCGACCTGGCCGAAGATCGCGGGCGCTTCGAGGCACTGCTGCGCCAGCTCGAAATCGAGCAGCCCGAGCACGGCATGGCCGACGACCTGCCCGCCGCCCGCGTGATCGCCGAGCAGATCGGCTACCCGGTGCTGGTGCGCCCCAGCTACGTGCTGGGCGGCCGCGCCATGGCTATCGCCTACGACGACGCCGGGCTGGAGCAGTACCTGCACGAAGCCGCGCGCATCAGCGAGGGCCAGCCGGTGCTGATCGACCGCTATCTCGAAGACGCGTTTGAGGTCGATGTGGACGCGATTGGTGATGGCGAGCGCGTGGTGATTGGCGGCATCATGGAGCATGTCGAAGAGGCGGGCGTTCACTCGGGCGACTCGGCCATGGTCATGCCGCCCTACAAAGTCAGCGCCTACCACCTCTCGATCATTCGCGACGAAACCATTCGCATCGGCATGGCGCTGGGCGTGAAGGGCCTGATGAATGTGCAGTACGCGATCAAAGACGACGAAGTGTATGTGCTCGAAGTGAACCCGCGCTCGTCGCGCACGGTGCCGTTTATTGCCAAGGCCACCGGCGTGCCACTCGCCCGCATCGCCGCGCAGGTTGCGGCCGGCAAAACCCTGGCCGATCTGGGCCTCACCGCCGAGCCGGCGCTGGATGGCTTCTTTGTGAAAGAAGCCGTGCTGCCATTCGAGAAATTCCCCGGCGCGGCCGTGTTCCTCAGCCCCGAGATGCGCTCGACCGGCGAGGTGATGGGCCACGCATCCAGCTTCGGCCACGCCTTCGCCAAGGCCGAGATGGGCGCGAACCAGAAGATCCCAACCTCGGGCGGCGCGCTGGTGACGGTCAACGACTTCGACAAGGGCGCGATCAGCCGCATCGCGCGCGACCTCGTGCGGCTTGGCTTCACGCTCTATGCCACGCGCGGCACCGCCGCTTGGCTGGCGCAGCTTGGCCTGCCGGTCGAAATCGTCAACAAGGTCTCGGAAGGCGGCTCGACCACGGCCGACCTGATCGCGTCGGGCAAGGTCCGGCTGGTGATCAGCACGCCGCTGGGCGCGCGCGCCTACATCGACGGCCAGGCCCTGCGCTCGGCCGCCATTCGCCACGGCGTGATGCTCGTCACCACGCTCACCGGCGCTGCCGCCACCGTGTCGGCCATTCGCGCGCTCAAAGCCAAAGAGCTGAAGGTACGCTCGTTGCAGGATCACCATGCACTGCGTGCTATAGTATAGCCGCGCAGCGCGAAGGCGCTGTCGATCTGGCGAGGGCAAGCCCGTGATCAATATTCTTACCGCCGATATGCTCAACCTCGACCGGTTGAGCCAGAACACTCCGCAGCAGCAGGTCAAGGCCGGGCTGGAAGAC
>LJCR01000496.1 GCA_001399705.1 Kouleothrix aurantiaca | reverse complement strand
AGTGGGCGGTGTAGGCGATGCTTTCGCGCGGCTCAAAAATCTCGGGCGAGGCGGGCGGGTTTGGCAGCAGGCCCATGGTGCGAATGACCTTCCAGCCATTCTCCCACAGCAGCCTGGCGCTGTCGAGCAACTGCTCGCCGGTGCTGCCGCTGGCGGTTGCGAAGCACGGAATGGTGTCGCGGTGCTTGCCGCCCAGCAGCTGGTAGACCGGCACGCCCAGCGCCTTGCCGGCCAGGTCGTGCAGCGCAATGTCGATCGCGCTTTGCGCGGCCAGCAGCACGCGCCCGCCTTCGAAATACTGGCTGCGGTACAGCTCCTGCCAGATCCGGCCGCGCTGCATCGCATCCTTGCCGATCAGGAACTCGCGGAAGTGCTTGAGCGCGCCAATCACGGCCAGCTCGCGCCCGCTCAGCCCCGACTCGCCCAGGCCGTAGATGCCTTCGTCGGTTTCGACCTTCACCACAAGCTGGTTGCGGTTGCCCACCCATACCGGGTAGGGCTTGATATCGGTGATGCGCATATGTTCGTAGCTCCGTGCGATGAGATTGCGGGTTTCGGGTTTACAGGTTTGGAAGTTACAAGTTGCAGGTTGAGAGTTAGAAGGTTTGCAAGTTCAGCGGTTCAGTGGCTACTGCCCACTGCCGACTGACGGCCCCTGCCCCCTCACTCCTCGTGCTTCCAGCCCAGCAGTCGCTCGGCCTTGGCACAGTCGAAGAAGCCGTTGTGATCGGACAGATCGCCGCGAATGGGCGTGTTCGGGTAGTTCTGCTGTGCCAGTTCGAGCGAAGGTTCATTCATCACTGTTTGTGGCGCGACGATATAGAACGCTTCGTGGCCCTTGAAATCGGCAGTGACGGCCAGCAGGCAGGCGCGCGCCGCCGCGCTGAGCAGGGTGTAGGCCCACAGGTGGCGCGTGCCGCCCGGCGCAAAATGGGCAGTGCGCTCGACGGCGCGCTCGCGGGTGTCAATCAGCAGATGGAAGCGCAGGCTGGCAATCGCCATGTCTTCAAAACGGCGCGCAAAGGCGTCGCCCTGCTGCTCAAGCACCCACTTCGAGAGGCTGTAGGGGTCTTCGGCGTAGGTGGCATGTTCTTCGTTCAGCGGGAAGTAATCGTAGCGCGGCGCGCGGCTGAACGCCCCGCCAATCGCGTTGATCGACGATGCCAGGCAGACGCGTTTGATGCCCAACGTAGCCGCCGCGCTCAGCACGTTGTAGCTGCTGACCGTATTATCGGCGTACACGACGGTGTCGGGCTGGCCCATGGGCGAGCGATGCGCGGCCAGATGAATCACCGCCTCGCAGTTGCGCAGGCACGCCACGAGTTGCCCGAAATCGCGCGTGTCGGCGACCATATGCTCGGCCCAGTGGCGCGGGCGGCTGGCGGGCGGCGGCGGCAGCGCCCGGTCGATGCTGACGACCGTGTGGCCTTGTTCGAGGAGGAAAGGAACCAGCGTGCGGCCCATTTCGCCGCCGCCGCCTGTGACTGCAATTCTCATAGTGCTTTCTTCCGTGTTGTATAGCTGAGAGCAAACGATTGAGCCACAGAGTGCACAGAGGCCACTGAGGGTGATGGCCAAAACTCTGAGTCCTCGGTGTTCTCTGTGGCTAAATTCCTTCTGCACTTTGCTATAGGTGCTCGGTCGAGCGTATGCGATACGCCGTTTATGGTTCCGCAGTTCTTTAGTTCCGCAGTTCTTGGTTCTGCGGTTCTTGGTTCTGGTTCTCGGTTCTGCGGTTCCTGACTCTGCGGTTCTGCGGTTCTGCGGTTCTGCGGTTCCGCAGTTCTTGATTCTCGGTTCTTATTGTTCAGGCGGCGCAAGCTGGCCATCCCCGGCAATGCGTGCCTCGACGGCCATCAGGCTGCTCAGGGTGTCGTTCATATGCGCCAGCATTAGCAGCCGTGCCTGGGGGGCATTGCGGTCGCGCAGCGCCTCGGCGATCAGCAGGTGGTAGCGCACCGCCCGTGCGGTCATTCCCGGCTCCAGCGAGGTGAGCTGGCGGCTTTCGAGAAACAGGTCGTTGATGCTTTCCATCATGCGGAACATAATCGGGTTGCGTGCCGCCTGCGCGATCTGCCGGTGAAACTGCACATCCGGCGCGACGAAATCAAGCCCTTCGCGGGCGTCGCGTTCCATCTCCTGCGCCAGCGTTTCGATCTGCCTTAGCTCGGCGATTGTGCCGCGCTCGGCGGCCAGCGCCGCCAGCTCCGGCTCCAGAATGCGGCGCGTTTCGGCCAGCGCCACAATCAGGCCGGTGTTGACGTTCTGGAAATAGGACGTCAGGTCGGTGGTTGGGCGCCAGCCAGTGACAAACACGCCGCGCCCATGCTCGATCTTCACCAGCCCGATCGACTGGAGCGAGCGCAGCGCTTCGCGCACCGAGCCGGTGCTGACCTCCATGGTCTTCGAAAGCTGGCTGATGCTGGGCAGGCGCTCGCCGGGCAGCCACTCGCCGCGGCGAATGCGCTGGCGCAGAACATCGAACACCGCCTGAAACACCGGGTTGCCCGGGGCAAGCGCGTCGGTGAGCCGCACGGTTGGCTCGGCCTGCGGCTCGTGCTGGAATTGTGAGTCGAGCTCAGGTGTCATAGCTGTCACGCTCATGCCGTCTGCGTGTGGCGCGCGTGGCGCCGACACAATCGATTCCGTCAGTGGTTCCGCTGGTACCCATTACTGGAAGGTGAGTTCCCAGATCGTGCTGTCGCCGCTGAATTCCAGCACATACAGGCGATTTTCGATCAGCACGGCGTCGATCGGGTTTTTAAAGCCGCGCGCGATCTGCGTGGTGACGGCGCTGTAGTTATCGCCCTCCCTGGTCAGCTTCAGATGCAGCAAATCCTGCCCGCGGTCGGTGAGTGTGCCGCCGGCCGCGCCCCAGCTCAGCAGAAAGGCGCTCAGGTTGTCGCCTTCGCCGCGCAGGTCGGCCGGCATCTTGGCGTCGGTGGCGAACACCAGGCCCAGCGGCGAGCGGTGCGGCGTCAGGCTGTACAGCGGCTTGTTTTCCTTCGCGGCGTCGTGCGCGCTGCCGTCGTCGGCGCGGTATTGCGCCCCTGCCGGGCCATTGTTCGCCACCGGGTCGGTGAACGCGCCCGGCGCTTTGGGAAAGGTCGGGTCGGTGCGGTACGCGCCGATCTGCACAGCGGTGAAGTCCTGCTGCAGGCGCTTGTCTTTGCTGCTGTCGTAGTCGGGGAACTGCTGCGGGTTGTCCTGCTGGCCGAAGCGCCACGGGAAGCCATAGTGCTTGCCTTCGCGCAGCCAGTTCAGCTCGTCGGGGTAGTCGGCGTCGGGGCCATTCTCGCCGGCAAGCAGCTCGCCGTTGGGCGCGAACTCGGGGTCGAACGAGTTGCGCGTGCCGTCGGCGAACAGATAGGGCTGCAGGCCGGCCTCGTCGTTGGGCAGGATCAGGTTTTCGGCGTCGGTTGGCACGCGCAGGATTGCCGAGGTGATTGGCACCTCGCGCACGTTCTGGAAGTTGCCGCGATTGTTCTCGACCTCGCCATGGTCGGTGCGCGAGCCACTGTTGATATACAGGAACTTGCCGTCTGGGCTGACCGCCATGC
>LJCR01000495.1 GCA_001399705.1 Kouleothrix aurantiaca | reverse complement strand
GTAGTGCATCACGTGATCCTTTCCAGAGGCCAGAAGTCAGGATTCGGCAGTCGGCAGACGGCAGGAGGCAGTGAACCACGGAACCGCAGAGCCGCAGAACTACGGAACCGCAGAACCGCGTCCTGAGTAGCGCGCAGCGCGTATCGAAAGGCGAAAACCGCAGAGCCGCAGAACCACAGAACTACGGAACCGCAGAACCGCGTCCTGAGTAGCGCGCAGCGCGTATCGAAAGGCGAAAACCGCAGAACCTTCAAACCTGTAACCTTGCAACCTACCAACCCTTCGTGTCTCCGTGTCTCTGTGTCTCCGTGGTGAATTTTACCGTCGTCGTTCGTCAGCCGTCGGTCATCGCTGCCGCTACTTATTCCGGTTGCGCCCGTACTGCTCGTGGCTCGACACCCAGTCCGACGAAGAGATCGCCGACGCAAGCGATATCTCGCCGGCCAGCGCCACGCCGGCCACGATCTCGGCCAGGCGGTTGATCTTGCCGCGCCCAACGCAGCCCAGCAGCGCCAGGCACTCGCGCTGCGTCGGCAGGCCGGTGCCGCCGCCAAAGGTCGCCACAATCAGCGAAGGAATGGTCAGCGAAAGGTACAGATCGCCTTCCGGGGTTACTTCGGTGTACAGCACGCCGGCCGACGACTCCGACACATTCGCGACATCCTGGCCAGTGGCAATGAACATTGCGGTGATCGCGTTGGCCGAGTGCAAACCGTTGTTGTTCGCGCCCGAAAGGAACGACCCGATATTGGCTACGCCCCAGTGGTAGGCCAGGTTCTCCGGCTCGACGCGCATATTCTCCACCAGCACATTGCGCTTGATAATCGCCTCGGCCGTTACGCGCTTGCCGCGCGTGCGCATGATATTCACCTGCGAGGCTTTTTTGTCGGTCGCGAAGTTCGACTCCAGGTAGAAGTGCTTGATCGTGCCTTCGTAGTGATCGATGATCCAGCTGCAGGCCGCAAAGGTCGCGCGGCCAACCATGTTCTGGCCGGCGGCGTCGCCGGTGCTGTAGTTGAAGCGCAGGTAGACAAACTTATTCGCCAGGTAGGGGTCGATGTTCTGCAGCTTGGCGACGCTGGATGTGCCCTCGGCTTCTTCGCGGATCGTGCCCATATGCGCCTCGACCCAGCGCAGGAAATCGCGGCCGGCGCGCGCGTCCTCAAACACAAATACCGGCGCGCGCTGCATCGCGTCGGCCACCACCGTCACCTTCACGCCGCCGCTCAGGTTCACCACCTTGATGCCGCGATTGTACGAGGCCACCAGCGTGCCTTCAGTGGTGGCGAGCGGGATGAGGAAATCGCCCTGGGCGTGCTCGCCGTGGATGGTGAGCGGGCCGGCGAAACCAAGCGGCACCTGCGCCACGCCGGTGAAGTGTTCGACGTTGCCCTGGGTTAGGTGCGGGTCGAACGAGTATTTGGTGATGTGCTCGAACTGCGTGCCGGTGAACTCGCCCACAAAACGCTGGCGCGCCTGGATCGCCGCCTCGCCATAGTCGTCGTTGGCGTCGCGCGGGATGCGCACCATGTGGCCAGTATCTTCTGAAATTGCGTCTTCGACTTCGAACTTCAGCGCGCCAAACGGCTTGCTCTTGAAGGCGATGCCGATCTTATGCTTGCCCAGCTCAAGCGCAGGGATGCCAACGCGC
Source organism: Kouleothrix aurantiaca (assembly GCA_001399705.1). Taxonomy (GTDB): domain Bacteria; phylum Chloroflexota; class Chloroflexia; order Chloroflexales; family Roseiflexaceae; genus Kouleothrix; species Kouleothrix aurantiaca. The sequence continues at coordinate 1,911 of LJCR01000495.1, read as the reverse complement.
ACGGTGAGGGTTTTGCGCAGTGGGAAGGGGATGGGCTTGCCGGCACTGATCTGGGCAGGCGTTAACAGCGTGCCATCGCCCAGATCGAGGTGAATACTATTGCTCGGAACGGCCCTGCCGTCGATCGTAATGCCCTGCAGCTCGGTCAGCTCGGCGTCGCTCAGGCGATTTTTAATCGTGAACTGCACGCCCTGCTCGATGTTCTTCAAACTGCTGAAGGTGTAGAGCTGTTTCAACACCATGCTTGGAATAAACGACATACGCAATCCTCCTCGATACAATCGGCCGCTTTGCTGGTGTGGCCGTATTATCGCGGATGCTGGCACGCTGTCAACACGCGCATGCGCGAGTCAAGCCGCCGTCAACGCTGAGTCAATCCGGGCTGCTAGTGTCTGGGCAGTTCCGCAAACAAAAGGAGACAATGGAATGAAAACCAAGCTCGTACGAGCCATTGCGGCGGCGCTGATTGCGAGTGGCTTGCTGGTGGCGGGCATGGCGCCCTACGGACCTCCCGGCGTGCGCAACAGCGTGGTGACACTGAGTGGCAAATAGTTTCGCAGGGATGGCACTGCTCTTTGTGGGGGCTTGTTTCTCTTGTGCGCGGCGCTGGCCTGGTGGCGGGCGCCGCGTTTGCCGCGCCAAAGCCGGCTTCTCGCGCTTGCCGTCATGCCGCAGCACCTGATCTTTGCCACTATCCGGCCGCCATCGTGTCGATGCGGTCGCGGCGCGGCGCTGGCCAGCTCGAAAGATGCGGCGGCGATGGTTTCGCCACCGGGCTGCCTGGCTACTCGGGCTGTTCTGCCGGTAAGGCAAGCGCGCTGATGGTACGCCCGGCAACTGGGCGATTATTTAGGATGTATTGTGAGGATTCTAGTTGATAATTCGCCGGAAAAGGTGTACTCTATGCGTAACACACGTCCGATTGAACCCGAAGTGTGCGCGCAGACAGGCTGGTTCCCGGCCAAAGCGCAAGGCCTGTGCTCACGCGTCTTGCGTTGCTCGCGGCCGCAAATCCCGCCGTCGCCGAAAGTTTGCTGCGCGATACACTGGATATGGCAGCGGTGCACCCTCACTACGCATTTATTCTTGATGCCCGCGACCAGGCCACTCTCGAGGCGGTTCGGTCCCAATCCAGCACCGTGGGCGAGTTTTTATCAGGCCTTGCGGATGCCGTCGATGGTGCTGCCTGACCGGTAACTGCGCGAATGCACGACGCAACGCGCCGCGTGAAATGGACGCCCATCTATGAGATCCAGTCCACTCGACGCTTGCCCTGCGCCAGCCGAACTGGCTGATGTTATGCAGGCGCTTGCTGCTGCCGACGATAGCCGGGATTTTTTCGCGATCCTCTGCCGCGCGCTTCCGATCTGGTTTCCCCACACTCGTGCCGACCTGCTTGTAAGCGACTGGGATAGTGGCATGTGCATGCCGCTGGTTGGCGACGACGCGGCCCTGCCAGCCCCTTCCGACGCGGGCCGTAACGCCGATGCCTTTGCGATCTGGCTGGCCGACCACGGCTATGGCGCGGTTGCGATGCAGCCGCTCAATGGGGCAGGCCGCCACATGGGCTGGCTGGTGCTGGCGCGCCGCAGCGAACCGTTCGGCGATGCCGCCCTGGCGCTGGCGGCACAACTGGCGGCACTGATAAGCTTGCGCCTGCTGCACGAGTTCTGGGCCGATGCACTGGCCCAGCGCGAAGACACTATCAGCAAGCTTGATCAGCGCATGCAGCAGCACGAAGAGCTGCGGCTGCGCGCAACCCTGGCGGTTGGCACGGCCCACGATATCGGGAACCTGCTGGCCGCTGTGGTTGGCCACGCCCAGCTGCTTCAGCGCGAAGCGCCGCAGCGCCAGCGCCGCGACCTGCAGACGATCGTGCTGGCCGCGCGCGATGGCAATGTGCTGCTGCGG
>LJCR01000494.1 GCA_001399705.1 Kouleothrix aurantiaca | reverse complement strand
GCGCGCTCACTGTGTCGATTGTGCCGCTGCTCAGCCGGCTGTAGGGATGCTCGGGCGGGAAGAGCATAGCGCGCGCCGCCCGCGACGCCTGCGTGCGCGTTTCCTGCTCGCTTTCGCGCAGGCCCATCAGGAACTGGTTGCGCAGCCGGTCGACTTCGTGCGCCGGGAAGATCGGGTGCTGGATCATGTCGGCCAGAATTTCGAGGATCAGCCCCAGGTCTTCGGCCAGCGCGCGCCCGGCAAAGCCGCTGCTGTGCCGCCCGCCACCCGCGTTCACGCTCGCGCCCAGCGCCTCGGTGGTCGCCACAATCTGCTGGAAGCTGCGCGTCTATGTGCCGCGGATCAGCGCCGCGCCGGTAAACACTGCCAGGCCATTCTGCGCGGCTGGCTCGTTCACCGCGCCCACGCGCACTTCGCCGCGTACCGTCACGGTTGGGCTGCTCGGGTTGCGCTGGAGCAGGGCGGTCATTCCATTGGGCAGCACGTGCCGCACGGCGGTTTCGATCGTGGCGGCGCGCCCATTTGATGCTGTCATAGCGTGTCCTTATGCTTCGGCCGTGGGCAGAAAATGCCCGACCGTGCGAGAGCGCTCGGTGAGGTAGGTTTGCGCCACGCGCTGCACGTCGTCGGCAGTGACGGCGGCCAGTTCATCCAGCAGCGTATCGAGCCGGCCGTAGCGGTCGAGCACTTCCCACATGCCCAGGCGCAGCGCCTGCTGGGTGACGCTTTCGCTCGAATAGGCCATCTGCGCGCGCGATTGCTTGATGACCTTGGCCATCTCGGCTGGCTCAACGCCATCCTGCTGGATTTTTTCAACCTCATGGAGCAGTGCGGCTTCGATCTCGGCGGCGCTGTGGCCTTCCTGTACGGTTGCATCCAGCTCGAACAGGTAGGGGTCGTACATGGCGCGGAAGCCGCTGCCGGCGTAGGCGGCCAGCTGCGTCTCGATCAGCGCCCGGTAGATGCGCGCGCTGCGGTTGGTTTGCGCGCCGCCGCCAAAGCCCATGCCCTTCGCGCCCGACAGCACCGCGTCGAGGATCACCAGCGGCGCAAAATCGGCGTGCTTGCAGCTGGGTGTGTGGAAGCCGATCTGCACATACTCAGCCGCGCCCGGCCGCCGCACCACCACGCGCCGCTCGCCTTGCTGCTCGGGTTCTTCGCCGCGCACCGCCGGGATGGCCGGGCCAACCGGCAGGCCGGCGAAGTAGTGCTCGATCCTGGGCATCAGCGCGTTGGTGTCGAAATCGCCCACCACCACAAGAATTGCGTTGTTCGGCATATAGTAGGTCTGGTAGTGGTTATACAGCTCGTCGCGCGTCATCGCGCGCAGGTCGCCCTTCCAGCCAATCACCTCGTTGCGATACGGGTGGATCTGGAAGGCCGATGCCATCACCGCTTCGGAAAGCCACCACTCAGGATCGTTCTCGTGGCCTTCGCGCTCGGAAATAATCACCGTGCGCTCGCTATCGACCTCGGCCGCGTCGAACAGCGAATTAACCATGCGATCCGATTCGATCTGCAAGCCAAGCTCGATCCGGTCGGCCGGCAGGGTTTCGAAGTAGGCAGTGTAATCCTGTGAGGTGAAGCCGTTAAAGGTGCCGCCATTTCGCGCAATCAGGCGATCCATCTCGCCCTTGGGGATGTCGGGCGTGCCTTTGAACAGCATATGTTCAACCCAGTGTGAAATGCCGGTGATGCCAGGGCGCTCGTTGCGCGCGCCGACACGATACCACACGCAGCATGTGGCCACGGGCGCGGAATGCACCTCGCGCGTCAGCACCAGCATGCCATTTGGCAGGGTTGTTTCTTGCACCAATGCCATGGTTTTCCTTTCTGCACGTCCCATCATACGCATGTAACCCAGCTCGAACGGAAACAACGGCCATACTGTACTACAATTTGGGTGTGGTCACCATCATCAACGCTGAGCAGCACAATATCGCGGGCATAGCCCGATAACTCAGAGCGTACCAGGGTATAGACTCCTCGTTCGATGTTGCTGGTGTGTATCTGTTTCCAGCCATGGTTACGCATATATTGAAGTGCATGGCGCACGTTTCTTCCGTCGCTCAACTCGTAGCTGGCGGTAATCTTAAACAAGCCCGTCCGTTTGATTTCGGCATTATGCGCGCCTGGTAGGATCAACTCCTGCCCCCGCTGCGTCCAGGCGCGCGCAAAGCCCGCGCTGCAAAGCGCCAGCAGCAAGGCCGGCAGCGCCAGCAGCAACCACAGCGTTCTTCGCCCCATCGCTCCTCCCGCCTTGACATGCACGGTTTGCTTATCGGGGAATTGCCACCTTACGCCGGAGCCTGCGCATCCAGCGCGGCGCGCGCCGCCAGCGGCCAGTGTGGCTCCTGACGCAATCGTTCGCCAATATCGATCAAATCGGCGCTGCGCTCACGAATCACACTATCCGCAAGGAATGGATCATCAAGCTGCCCACCCACCATCACTGGCAGGGCAACGACCGATTTCAAACTTTCGGCAAGTGGCACCTGCCAGCCAGGAAATTGCGCCACCAAAGCGTCGCGCGGTTTTTTGGCGCAGATCTCGACAAAATTTGCGCCCGCACCGCTCAGCTGCGAAGCGATCATGCGCGCTTCCGGCAGGCTCAGGCCACCGGGCGTAAATTCTTCGACATTCAGGCGCACGCCGATAGAAAACGGCTCACGGTGCCGCCCCAGCGCCTCAATCGTATCGAGCAGCAGCTTCAAGCGCCCTTGCAGGGTACCGCCATAAGGTGCGGCGCGCTGGTTTTGCAGTGGCGAAATGAGTTGATCGAACAGCCCGCCGTCGCCAGCCGAAAACATAACGCCGTCAGCGCCAGCCGCTCGTGCGCGCTGCGCCGCTGCCAGAAAAGCCCGCCCCAGCGCGGTAAGTTCCTGGTCGCTAGCGCGCGCCACCCACAGCGGCTGGTCGATCATTACCATCGCCACTGTATCATAATGGTGAATGCCGCGAATACAGCGTGCCAGCCCTTTCCGCTGCGTGTCGTTGTATAGGCCAAGATGGTTTGTAAGCGCGTCGCGCGGCGGCAAGGCGTACATGGGCTCAATGACAATCAGCCCGACAGTGCTGCTGGCGCGCAGCTCGTAGTAGGTGCGCAGCATCTCGGTAAAACCGCCGTCGGGAACAGCCAGACCGCTCGGGAGCGAACCAAGGACGAGGCGATTAGGAATGCGTATATGGGCAAGGCGCAATGGGCTGAACAAAGGATGCATTGGTTGTTCCATCGCTCAGACACCTTGGCAAGATATACCAGGGGTGGCACATCTCAATTGTCTGTGTGCCGGCATTCATTATACAGTAAGAAACAATGTAAAACCTGTTGTCACATGGCCAACTTTTCTATGCACTCCAGTTATGGTCTTCGCAACATGACGCAGAACTCCGCGAAAACTGCCAGAAATCCCCTCCGTATTGAGCAAAGCTGTTTTGAAGAAATACCGCATTGCGGTGGCTTAAAATGGCAATCGATAAATGATTTGACAAGTACGGGGGTGGGTGGTATACTCCGCCTCGTTGCGAACGACCCCCGGCACGCTGGTGATGAGCCAAAACGC
>LJCR01000493.1 GCA_001399705.1 Kouleothrix aurantiaca | reverse complement strand
CATAGTCCCAGATCGTCGCGCGATTCTGCGGGTCGAGGCCCTGGGTCGGCTCGTCGAGGAACACCACGTCGGGGTCGGTCATCAGGCCGCGCGCCAGCTCAAGCCTGCGTTTCATGCCGCCCGAGTAGGTTTTCACCAGGCGGTCGATCGCGTCACCGAGCTGCACCAGCTGCACCAGCTCGTCGATGCGCTGGCGGCGCAGCGCGCGCGGCTGGCGGTACAGCCGGCCGTGGATGTCGAGCACCTGCCGCCCGGTCAGGTCGGGGTCGATCACGAGGTCCTGAAACGTCACGCCAATGCGCTTGCGCACCTCGTCGGGCTGGCGCTGCACGTCGAAGCCGGCTACTTCTGCGCTGCCCGCGTTTGGCTGCGCCAGAGTAGTCAGGATGTTAATTGCTGTGGTTTTGCCTGCGCCATTCGGGCCGAGCAGCGCGTAGATCGTACCGCCCGCCACCGCAAGGTCGACGCCGTCGAGCGCGGTGACGCTATCGTAGCGCTTCACCAGGCCGTGGGTCGCAATCATCGAAGTTGTCACGCTGGTCTCTCAAAAAAACGAACCAGGGCGCGTCGCACGCTCCTGGCTCGTGAAATTCGCCGTGGTACGCAGCTTGTGCGAACGCGCCGCTATTGTACCACGTCTGGCGCGCCCGTTTGCTGCGCCGCGTCATTCCAGCGGATGCCAACCACCTGAAACCAGGGCGGCTCGCTTTCTGGATTGGTTTCGATACGCATGCCGGCTTTGCGCATCACGCCGATCGAGGCGTTGTTGCTGTGCTCGGTGGTGGCGATGATGCGCTTCAGATTCATCGATGTGAAGGCGTAGTCGATCAGCGCGCGCGCGGCCTCGCTGGCGTAGCCCTTGCGCTGGTGCGCCAGCCCAACCTGCCAGTACAAGCCAAGTTCTGGCGTGAAGCGCCGCGCGCTGGCGAGTTCTTCGTTCCCGCGCAGCGCGCGCAGCAGGCCGAACGGCCCCATTGCCGGCGTGTAGCCGCACGCGCCGATCAGCTCGCCGCTGCTCCTCAGCACGATTGCGCGGTCGCCGTAGGGCGGCTGGTACATCCACGCCAGCTGGTCGTAGTTCAGCACGCTCCATTCCAGCCAGGTGCGGCGCTGCTCACGCGTCTGCGCGCCGGCGGTGCCGGTTTCGGCGTCGGCCTGCTCCAGGTCGATAATGCGGTGAATCGCGTCCAGGTCGCTCAGCGCGAACGGGCGAATGATCAGGCGCTCGGTTTCCAGGCTGGGCATGCGCGTCATGGGTTCTCCTTACTCAAGCACAGCGTGCTCAACGCGGGTCGGCTGCATCACTTGCTCGACTTTCTGGTGGCGGTAGAAGTTGACTTTGGCCGGCGTGAGCGGTGTGTTGTTCATGATCAGGTCGGCGGCTTTTTCGGCCAGCATGATCGTTGGCGCGTAGATATTGCCATTCGTCACATAGGGCATCACCGAGGCATCTACCACGCGCAGGCCATCCAGACCATGCACCTTCATCGTCGCCGGATCAACAACTGCCAGCGGGTCGGTGCCCATTTTGCATGTGCAGGAAGGATGATACGCGGTTTCGCCGTCGCGCGCCACCCAGTCGAGAATCTGCTCGTCGCTCTGTACCTCTGGCCCGGGCGAGAACTCGCCGCCGTCGAATTCCGCGAAGGCGGGCTGGCGCAGAATTTCGCGCGCGCAGCGAATGGCCTCGACCCACTCGCGGTGATCTTGCGCGGTCGAGAGGTAGTTGAAGCGCAGGGCCGGGTGCTGGCGCGGGTCGGTCGATTTGAGCTTCACAGTGCCGCGCGCGTCGGAGTACATCGGGCCGACATGCACCTGATAGCCGTGGCCGCCCTGCGGCACCGTGCCATCGTAGCGGATGGCGAGCGGCAGGAAGTGGAACATCAGGTTCGGGTAGTCGACATCCTCGTTGCCGCGTATAAAGCCGCCCGCCTCGAAGTGGTTGGTTGCGGCCGGGCCGCGCCGGAAGAACAGCCACTGGAAGCCGATCCACGGCTTGTTGTACCACAGCAGCGCGGGGTAGGCCGAAACCGGCTGCGTGCAGGCGTGCTGCACGTACACTTCCAGATGATCCTGCAGGTTTTCGCCCACGCCCGGCAGGTCGTGTACCACCGGGATGCCTAGCGCCTCCAGCTCGGCGGCGTTGCCCACGCCCGAAAGCTGCAAGAGTTGGGGCGAGTTGATCGCGCCGCCACAGCAGATGATGTCGCCAGCATAGGCGCGCTGCGCCGGCCCGCGCCCAACGGTGTATTCCACGCCCACGGCGCGCTGGCCCTCGAACAGAATGCGCGTGGTGAACGCGCGCGTCGTCACCGTCAGGTTGGGGCGATTGATGATTGGATGCAGGTAGGCGCGCGCGGCGCTGAGCCGCCGCCCGTTGTGGACGTTGCGGTCGAAGGCGCTGAAGCCTTCCTGGCGGTAGCCGTTGACGTCTTCGGTGAGCGGGTAGCCAGCTTCCTGCACGGCGGCGAAAAAGGCCCCGAACAAGGGCGAGTTGGCCGCGCCGCGCTCAAGGATCAGCGGGCCGTCGTGGCCGCGAAATTCGTCGCTGCCGTGCAGGCAGGTTTCCATGCGCTTGAAGTAGGGCAGGCAGTGGGCGTAGTCCCACTCTTCCATGCCCGGGTCGCCCGCCCAGCGCTCATAGTCGAGCGGGTTGCCGCGCTGGAAGATCATGCCGTTGATGCTGCTGGAGCCGCCGAGGATTTTGCCACGCCCGTGCGAGATGCGGCGATTGTGCATAAATGGCTCGGGCTCGGAGTGGTAGCGCCCGTCGTAGAAGCGGCTGCCGATCGGGTAGGTGAGCGCCGCCGGCATGTGGATGAAGATATCCCAGAGCGAGTCGCGGCGGCCGGCTTCGAGCACCAGCACGCGGTGGCCCGGGTCGGCGCTCAGGCGCGCGGCCAGCACGCAGCCGGCCGAGCCTCCGCCAACAATGATCGTATCGAATCGCTGCTTGTTCGCGCTCATGGCCCACCCTTCATTGCAACAGGAATCTGGATTTCGGTAACAAACTGCGCCGGATCGCCGCCGACCTCGTAGTTCAGGTAAATCTCGCGCGTTGGCGTGGCGATGCGGTAATCGTTGGCGTCGATCCAGCGCAGAATCGCGGTATTGGCCTGAATCAGCGTTTCGTCGTATGGCCCGTGATGCACCACGCACGCCATCTTCGCCACGCCAGGCAGCTCGCGCACCTCGACGCGCCCCGCGCCGGCCGCCGGCCCCGGCAGCTCAATGCCGGCCTGCACCTGCATGCCCTGGTCGCGCGATTCGCTGTCGTAGAACAGCGCCAGGCGCGGGCCGGATGCGCGCAGGCCGTGCTGCTGCAGAAAAGCATCGAGTTCGGCGTACAGCCCGATGAAAATCGGCTCGGAGCTGATGTAGTCGGGGATGCTGCCCGGCACCATCGCGGCCCACTGCGGCTCGATCCGCTTGAGCACAATCTCGTAGTCGCCCAGCGCGTCTTCCTGCTCGATCTGGCGCAGGCGCGCCGCGATGCGCGCCAGCTGGGCGTGCTCGGCCGCCACGCGCCGCTCGACCTCGGCGCGCTTCATCACCAGCATGCCGCG
>LJCR01000492.1 GCA_001399705.1 Kouleothrix aurantiaca | reverse complement strand
CAGCACCTCGCCTCGCGCCAGCATCGCGCCCGCGTTCATCTGCACCGCCCGGCCGCGCCGCGCGCTCAGCACATGCGCGTAGGGCCGCGCCAGCTCGGGCGTGCCGTCGCCGCTGCCGCCATCCACCACAATCAGCTCGGCGTCGCCAATCACCGCCCGCGTGTCGGCCAGCGTGCGCGCAACAAGCTGCGCCTCGTTCAGCACCGGCATAACGACTGATATGTCCACCCGCGCCTCCGTGCTATAGTGGCTGCCATGCGCCGTAATAAGGAGAAAAGAATGCCCGTTGTGATTGAAACGCCGCGCCTCACGCTGCGCGAGTACCAGCCCGGCGACCACGTCGCCCTGCACACAATTCTTTCCGACGCGACGACGATGCAGTTCTGGCCAGCGCCATTTTCGCCCGCACAAACCGAAGCCTGGATCGCCCGCCAGATCGCCAGCTACGCCGCGCACGGCTTGGGCCACTGGGCGGTATTTAGCCGCGCAAGTGGCGCGCTGATTGGCGACGCGGGCCTGATGCACTCCGAAGTCAATGGCCGCGATGAGATCGACCTGGGCTATATCTTCCACCACCCGCACTGGCGGCAGGGCTACGCGCTCGAAGCCGCCCGCGCCGCCCTCGACTTTGCGCGCACGCAGCCCGGCATCACCCGCGTTGTCGCCAACATGGCGCACGACCACCACCGCTCGCGGCGCGTCGCCGAAAAGCTCGGCCTGCGCTACGAGGGCGACTACATCAACACGCGCAACCGCAATTTCCGCACGCTGCTCTACGCGCTTGATCTGAGCGTGTCAGACTCATCAGGGTAACGTCAAAATCATTCTCTGGCACCCTGAATGGCCGCAGGCCGTATCGAAGGGCGGGTTTTGGCCTGTTCGAACCCTTCGATACGCGGCTACCGCCGCACTCAGGATGCTCACCACGCGATTTTGACGTCGTTTTAGGCATTAACGATGAGAGTCCAAACACACGAAGATCGATTTGTTTTACAATTCTTCGTGTCTTCGTACCTTCGTGATGCCCGTTCTCCCCTGCCCTACTCGCCCATTGTCCAATCGTGCGGCGTGGAATATTCTTGCCGCCGCCACGCCCAGCCCGGCTCAAGGATCGTCCCCGGCTCGCGCACCTCGTAGAGCGCCCGCAGCGCGTAGTGAATCGCGCTGAGCTGCTGGGCGCGGTTACCCGGCTCGCCCAGCGGGTGCCCGAACGGCCACTTCAGGTGCACGGCACGCGGCGGGCGCACGCGCTCAGCAATTTCCCGCAGGCCAATAATCGTCACGGTTGGGATGCCAGCCGCCTCAATGGTGCGCGCGATCAGCCCCACGGACTGATTGCAAATGCCTCAGGCCGGCGTGAGCAGCACGGCGTCCACGCGCTCCTGCTTGAGCTTGCCCGCCACCTGCGGCGCGGTGACGTTCAGCAGCGTGGCGACGTGTGGCGGCTCGATGTGGCCCATGAAGCTGTAGCACGTGCCAAGCGCGCCGATCGTGCCCGCGCCCGCCAGCTCGCGAAACAATCCCAGCGGCAGCAGAATGTTCATGTCGCGCTCGGCGTCGCGGTGGTCGTAGTAGTCGTGGGTGATCGTCAGCGCCTCGGGCGCGGTGTCGGGCGGGATGGCGCGGTAGCTCGCGTCGCCGCGCGGGTCGTCCATGTCGAAGCCGGGCTGCGAGCGCCGATGCACGCCACCCGTAGTGACCAGCGCGATGCGGCATTCGCGCAGGGGCGCGCGCAGCGGCACAAACGGCACCGTGTCGAAGGCCAGCGCGTCGAAGCGGCGGCCCCAGCGCCGCGCCATCCAGGGCATGCGCGTGTACAGCCGGCCAACCATGTGGTAGATACGCTGGCGCAGTGCGTCGCCGTCGGGCATAGGTCCTCATTCGTTGTTGCAGGTTAGAAGGTTCGCAGGTTCCACGTTTGCAGGTTTGAATGTTTGCAGGCTAGCCCATTCGCGCGTTGCAGGCCAAATCCCAATACCCCAAACCCTCAGGCGGTTGCAGGTTTGCAGGTTTGCAGGTTACTGCCCACTGCCCACTGCCCACTGCCACCTGCCACCTGCCACTGTCGGCTTCCGCACTATTCTACCCTGCTTCGGCCTCCAGCCACTCGGCCAGCGGGCGCAAACCCTCGCGCAGCACGGCGTAATGCCCACCCGCCAGCTCAATCAGCGTGCTCGCGGGCAGCTCGGCGGCCAGGCGCTGCCCATGCGACAGCGGGATGGTACCGTCGGCCGGGCCGTAGAGCAGCAGGGTCGGCCGGTCGCGCAGCGCGGGCAGCAGCGGGTCGAGATCAGCGCGAAACATCAGTTCGGCGGCGGTGTCGTAAAAACTGTCCGCGCTGTAGTCCATAAAGCCGGCCCAGCCGCCACGCAGATATTCCTGCATTGGCACGCGCCGAAGCAAAGGCCAGATCAGGCGCTGCCACACAAAATGGTCGATACGCGCCAGCCGGCGGTTGTCGAGCAGCCGGCCAAAGAACGGCGTGCTGATCAATTCCTCGCGCAGCGGAAAGCGCGGCGATGGGAATGGCGTAGCCGCCAGCGCCACCCGCCCAATCGGCACGGCGTTGATCGCGCACAGCGCCACCGCCACCACGCCGCCCGCCGAGTGACCCACCAGCCCGTGCACTTCACGCACGCCAGCAGCGCGCAATACCGCCAGCACTGCGCCAGCGTGCCGCGCCAGTGCGTAGCTGCCGCGCGAGCGGTCGGAAAAGCCAAAACCCGGCAGGTCGGGCGCAATCAGCCTGAAGCGATCATCGAGATTTGCGCTCACCGGCTGCCAGAAATCGGCGGTGCCGCCCAGGCCATGGAGCAATAGCACGGCGGGGCCGCGCCCGCGCACAGCATAGGCCACGCGCCGCCCGGCAAAACGAGTATAGTGGCGCGGCAGTCGCGCAAAGACCGCGCCACGCTGGCTCACCGCGTTACCTCCGCGAGCGCGTGCAGCGCGGCGCGCGTGTGCGGTGCAACGTCGGGCGGGGCGGCGCGCAACTGCGCGGCCAGGCGCACCAGCTCGGCGGCCGTGTCCACGTCGTACCAGGGCGGGAGCAGCTCGGCGCGTAGGCGCAATTCCTCTGCCAGCGCGAGGGTATCGGCCAGCACCGTGGGCGTGCTCATCGGCACCTCGCGCACGAGGCGCGGCTGTGGCGCGCGCAACCCGATCAGGTAGTAGCCGCCGTCGTCGGACGGGCCGAGCACTACGTCGGCACCGCGTTCCAGCCGCGCAAACGCCTCATGGAGGTATTCGCCCGGCAGGTCGGGGCTGTCGCTGCCAATGACGACGACCGACGACTGACCACTGACGGCGCGCACAACGTCGTGGTCGTCGGTGGCCGGTCGTCGGTCGTCGGCGTGAAACGCCTCGCCAAACGCCCATGCCATGCGCTCGCCCAGCGTTGCGCCGCGCTGCGGGCCAGCCGCGATGCCGGGCGCGAAAGCCTCGAACCATGTTGGATCGGACTCGGGCGTGTGCGCGATGCACACCTGCGCGCCCGGCACACTACGCGCAGCATTGAGCGTGTCGCCCAGAAAGCCAGCGTACAGCCGCGCCGCCGCCGCGCCGTC
>LJCR01000491.1 GCA_001399705.1 Kouleothrix aurantiaca | reverse complement strand
TCTTTTGCATGCAACAGGTCGGCGTAAGCGCGTTCGCGCTCGGCCTCGGCTTTGCGCCGCTCAGCCAGTTCCTGCTGCACCGCCACATACAGCTGGGCATTTTCCAGCGCCTGGCTCACGGCGGCGGCCACACTCTGCGCCAGCGCAATCTCTTCCTCGCTGAAAACACGCTCGTCCAGCGCATCCAGGCCGATGGTGCCAACAACCACATTGCGGATGATCAGCGGGACGATTAGCAGCGTAACTGTGCCGCGCTGCTGCCCGACTTCGTGAAATGCCTGGTTGCGCGCGTCGGTTTGCGCGTTCGAAATCACCAGCGGCTGCCGATGCTCGATCACATACTGGCTGGCTTCATTGCCCGCTAAAGGCAGCAGCACGCCCAGCGCCGACGGCCGGCCCGGTTCGCAATATTCGGCCACCACGTCAAGCGCAGTGCGATCGTCGTTCAGCAGCGCGCTGGCCGCCTGCGGCAGATTGAGCGTGAGCGCCAGCTCTTCGCACACAATGTTCAGGATCTGCCTTGGCTCCTGCACCGATGTCGCTGCGGCGATCACACGATTGAGCAAGAGCGTTTCGCGCAATTGCCGCTGAAGTTTTTCCTGGGTGTGCTTGGGCCTGGTGATATCGCGAATCACCGCCAGACCACCGATCAAGGCACCGTTCTCGTCGCGCAGTGGGGCATAGCGGCTTTCAAAAACGCGGTCGCGGTGCTCGGCAGCAACAAACGACGGCATTATTTCGGTTGTCGTCACCTGCCCGGCCAGCGCGCTGGCGAAGTGCCCAATCCCGTCGCTCGCGACGAACTCGGGAAACACTTCGCCGGCCAGTTTGCCGATCACCTGCGTATTGCGCACGCCCGAAATCTCAGCCATCGCCGGATTCCAGGCGGTGAAGCGCAGCCTGTGATCGAATGCGAAAATGCCCTCGGCACTGCTGTTCACCAGCTGCTCGAAGATGGCGCGCATGCTGACGTGCATGCCCCGCAGCTCGTCCGACACCAGTTCGAGCGAGCGCACCAGCATCTCCCGGTCTGTATCGGCCTGGGCGTAGCTTTGGCCAATTGCTTCCAGCAGGCGGGCAATATCTGGCGATAGGGCGGCCTCGCCGAGGTGGCGTTTAACTTGGCGGGCAAGAAGGCTGTGCATACGTGATTCATCCAGAGGCGGCGCGGCCATGGTGCTGTGGGCGAGCGCGCGTGCTACACTTCGGCAAAAGTCGTGATCGTCATGGTCTGGTTGTGCAGCGCGCAGCGCGTGCTTGCCAGCAGCGGCGAGATCTCGCCGTAGGAGTAGAAGCCGGCCAGCACCGCGCCATCGCCCAGCACTTCGCGCACGGCTTCGACTTCTTCTTCAATGCGCTGCTTCAGCACCAGCTTGCGGCCCACGCAGCTGATCAGCAGCGCCAGCTCGGCCGTTTGCTCGCCAAGCGACTGCTGGCTGCTGTTCGCCGCACCGTGCGCGCCGTCGATCAGCCGATCGAAGTTGGCCTTCATCAGCTGCGCATACGCGCCTTCGGGCACATCGCCCGCGAAGGTGATGCTGCCGGCGGCCTCGTCGACGGCCAGGATGGTGCGGACGACACGCTCTTTGGCCGGGCCGCTCGAAATACTGAGCGGGAACAGCAGCCCGCTTGACGGCAGGTCGTTGGCGTGCTCGCCCAGGTAGCGCTTGTAGAGCGCCAGCGCCGAGGTGCCGTCGAGCTCGTAGAGCACATTGCCCTGCGATCGGGTAATCAGCCGATCGGGGCCGAAGGCGTCCCAGCCGCCCAGCGAGCCATAGCCCACGCGCAGGCCAGCGCCGTACAGACCGATCGCGACAACCTGGCCCGGCGCGGTTTCGCCATTCCAGTGCACCAGCGTTTCCGCAAAGCGCGGCCCGTCGCCCGAAAGCCCGCCAGTGATAGTCACCTGCGCGGGCAGGTGCGCGCTCAGGCCGGCCACCAGCTCGCTGCCATTCACGCCCAGCCCTTCGGAAAGCACAAACACATGCGCCAGCTCGTGTGGATCGAGCTGTTCGGCCAGCGCGCGCCCGGCCGCAAAGCTGCCGGCGGCATTTGCCAGCGGGGCGTGCGCGCCGGCTACGCGGGAGTGCGCGAACTGCACCGCCGTCGCCACCAGCGTATCGTCCAGCACCTGGGTGTCGTAGATTTCGCCGGCGGTTGAGCAGCCCAGAATGATTGCGCCGGGGTAGGCGATGCGCAATTCGCCCAGGGCTTCACAATCACGTATTTGCGCAGTGCCGCCGAACACAAACACAAGCTGGGCAGCCGCGCCGAGCCGGCCAGGCGCGTGGGGATGCCAGCCAGTGCTGTGTGCCCAGTACGATTGCTCGATATGCATCATATGCTCCGTTGGTGTATGGTTGAAAGTCGCAAAGGTGCCGGGCGAACAGCCCGCATGTCTCAAGAACTACGATACTAAAATGCGCTCGCTGCTACAACCGCGCGGATGACGCCTGCGTTACAGGAGATTTGCCATTGTGTAGCGAACAAATTGCGATTTGCAATAATCGGCTCAGCCGTTGTAACATAAATTAAGTAACAGATATTGATTTTTGTTATATGATATGATATACTCCTGGCGTCTTCGATAGAAACACAAGGAGTAGCGTTATGGACATGCGACAACTGGGCGGCGCTGGGCCGCGCGTTTCGGCGATTGGGCTGGGGTGCATGGGCATGTCGGGCATGTATGGCCCGGCCGACGAAGCCGAGAGCATTGCGACCATTCACGCCGCGCTGGACGCGGGTATCACCCTGCTCGACACCGGCGACTTTTACGGAATGGGGCATAACGAGCTGCTGATCCGCGAGGCGCTGCGCGGCCGGCCGCGCGAAGGCGTGCAGATCAGCGTGAAGTTTGGCGCGCTGCGCGACCCGGGCAACGGCTGGGGCGGCTACGATGCGCGGCCGGCCGCGGTGAAGAACTTCCTGGCCTACTCGCTGCGCCGCCTCGGCACCGAATATATCGACATCTACCGGCCGGCGCGGCTCGACCCGAATGTGCCGATTGAAGAAACGATTGGCGCGATTGCCGAGATGGTGCAGGCCGGCTACGTGCGGCAGATCGGCCTTTCGGAAGTCGGGGCCGAGACCATCAGGCGCGCGCATGCCGTCCACCCCATCGTCGATCTGCAGATCGAATACTCGCTATTCTCGCGCGGCATTGAAGCCGCGATCCTGCCCGCCTGCCGCGAGCTGGGAATCGGCATCACCGCGTATGGCGTGCTGTCGCGCGGGCTGCTCGGCGGCCACTGGTCGCGCACGCAGGCCAACGCCAGCGATTTCCGCGCGTTCAGCCCGCGCTTCCAGGATGAAAACCTTGATCAAAACCTGGCGCTGGTCGAGGCGTTGCGCGCTATCGCCGAGGAAAAAGGCGCAACCGTCGCGCAAACCGCGATCGGCTGGGTGCTGGCGCGCGGGGAGGATATTGTGCCGCTGGTGGGCGCGCGCCGGCGCGAGCGCCTGAGCGAGGCGCTGGGGGCGCTGGATCTCACATTTTCGGATGCTGAGATGGCGCGGATCGAGCAGGCCGTACCGGCTGGCGCAGTTGCGGGCGACCGGTATAATAC
>LJCR01000489.1 GCA_001399705.1 Kouleothrix aurantiaca | reverse complement strand
GTTCTGTGCCATCGCCGCGCTGCAACCCGCCTGTCCATTTCTAGCCGCAAGCGAGCGCTATCCTACCCGAACTGCTGCTTCCACGCAACCGCGCCGATGTGCCTGTTGCTGCCGGGCGCGCATAGCGGTACAATATGCAGCAGACGTAGCAATAAGAGGGCAATCGTGATAACCTACGAAGAACTTGCCTCAGGGCTGGAAGATGCATGGCTGCTGGCTGGCCTTCACGATCACCTGATCGCGGAAAGCGTGCATCCCGATTTGCTCGAACGCGTGTACCGTGTCGAGCTTTTTCCCGAACATCCCGAGCCACTGACCGACGGCATTTCGCCGCCGTGGGTCGAGCTGAGTTTTACCTGGACTGCGGCGCACCAGCTTCATTCCGAAGGGCGCGACACCGCGCCGGGATTGCTTGAGCTGGCGTGGACGTACACCGTCGATGTGCGCAACCAGAGCGACCGCACCGACATCGACCTGACGCGCGCCTTTACCGCTGCGGTTCGTGCCGCCCTGCGCCGCGCCGCGCCCGACATCCCGACGCCGGCAGAGTATATTGCGGTCGAGGTGCGCCGTGGCTACCGCACCAGTGGCGAGCGCCCCACCCTTTCGTATGTGCAGCTGGTTGGCACCAACGTCACCGATCTGGGCGATTTGTGGGAAGACCGGACGATCAACGGCCTGCGCGACGCCCTGCGCGAAGAGCTGGGTATTGTTGCCGCGCTGCTTCACTCGCTGGGCGAGGCATTCACGCCGGGCGGGCTCGGCGGCTACCGCTCGGTCGATACCGCATAATAAGTTCTTGCCTCCTTTGGCCCGCCGCCTCGCGCGGCGGGCTTTTGTTTTTCGCGCTGCAATCGGCCGAACTGTGCATGGCACGCGGCTTGCACATGTGTGGCGCAGAATGGCTTTAACGCCCAAAAAACATGGAGGTATCTTATGACCACTGAACATACACCCTATACCTCCGCCGCGCCCCAGCGGCAGGAGCTTCGGCGCACGGTTGTGTCGGAAGAATCCGCTATCGACGCAACCCCGACGCGCGAAATCTACAGCGAGCAGATTGCCGGCCCCGAGGGCGAGCGCGTCGTTCGCTCTGAGCATGTGCGTGTACCAAGCGCAGCTTCGGTTGAAACGGCACGCATCACGCGCATCAAGCAGATTGTTTACTTTGTCGTGGGCGTGATCAATGTTCTGCTTGCCTTACGCTTTGTGTTTCTTGCGCTAGGCGCCAGCGAAGCGAGCTCGTTCATTCGCCTGGTCTACGGCCTCAGCCAGCCGTTTGTCATGCCATTTCTGGGCATCTTTGGCGAACCGACGCTTGGCGCAAGCGTGTTCGAATGGGCCTCGCTGATTGCGATTGCCATTTACATGCTGCTCGCGTATGGCATTGCCCGCGTGATCGAACTCGCATATTCACCCCGTGTAACGCGATAACATCAACCGCACCAATTTCTGGCCGCGCGCTTGCGAGCGCGCGGCCAGTTTGTGCTCGCATCACCGGGCAAAACATCACAGTATGGTATAATTTTGGGGCCTACGCGCGCTTTACGGCAATGTTGCCGGCTGTTGCGCGGGCTAGAAAGAAGGCACAGTATGGCAAAGAATGAATTTGCAGCAGTGCGCGGCCGCCTGGAAGCCGAGCGCGAACGCCTACACGGCGATATTGCCGCGCTTGATGCCGAAGATCAGCAGCCTTCGGATGATGCGGGCATTGGCAACCATATTGCCGACGACGCCACCGACGTAATGAACCGTGAGCGCAACGCTGCATTACGCAACAACGCCAACGAATTGCTGGCCCATATTAGCGCGGCGCTTGAGCGCATCGACGCCGGCACCTATGGCATTTGCGAACGCTGCGGCAAGCCGATCAATCCCGAACGGCTCGAAGCATTGCCCTACGCAACACACTGCATCACCTGCCAGGCCGAAATCGAGCGCGAGCGCTAGCGCGCCGACGCATTTTGTAAGGGTACATGGGAGATCGACGTGCGCGAGGAGTTTCGGCGGCGGTGGGCGATCCCTCTTGCCGTGGTCGTCGTTGTTATCATTCTTGATCAGATCACAAAAGCCTGGATCGTGCGTACCCTTGGCCCTGTGCCGGGCACCTCGCGCCCTTTGCTCGGCTCGTGGCTCAGCTTCACGTATGTCCAGAACACCGGCGTCGCCTTCGGCCTGTTTCAGAACATCCCGGGCTTTTTTACCATAACCTCGATCCTGATCAGCGTCGGCGCACTGCTGTTTTATCGCTTCCAGCTGCCCCACGCCCAGCCGTGGATTCAGATCTGCATCGGCCTGATCGTCGGCGGAGCGATCGGCAATATCATCGACCGCATTCGCTACCGCTACGTTGTCGATTTCGTGCACGTCAGCTGGTTTCCTGGCATCTTCAATCTGGCCGACAGCGCTATTACCGTGGGCGTGATTATGCTCGCAGGCTATTTGCTGCTTTTTGGCGAAGGCCAGAACGGCGTCGCGCCCCCCGGCGACGATGCCCTGCTTGGCGACCTGCTCAACAACGATCAGTGGCAGCAGCGCAGCGACCGGCAGTAGCAAGGTAGAAAGCCACCATGGCCGATGATGAGGGCATAGCCGAAGCACACGACCTGGCGCTGCTGAACGCTGCCGAAAACCCCGAGCTTCGCCTGCTGGTCGAACCCGCCGACGCAGGCACGCGTATCGACCGCTACGTGGCCGCGAATGTGCCCGACCTTTCGCGCAGCTACGCGCACCAGCTCCTTGAAGACGGCCATATCACCCTGAATGGCGCGGATGCCCGCCCCAGCGCACAGCTGCGTGCCGGCGACATGGTGCTGGTGCGCCGCCCGCTCGCCCGCCCAACCGACCTCGTGGCCCAGGATATTCCGCTCACTGTCGTCTATGAAGACGCCGACGTCGTGGTGATCGACAAGCCGGCCGGCATGGTCGTTCACCCCGCGCCCGGCCATCTCGACGGCACGCTTGTCAATGCCCTGCTGGCCCGCTACCCCGACATCACGGTTGGCAGCGATCTGCGGCCCGGCATTGTGCACCGGCTCGACCGCGACACCTCGGGGCTGCTGGTCGTTACGCGCAACGACCCGGCGCGCCACGCCATTCAGGCCCAGCAGCTGGCGCGCACCATGCTTAAAGCGTATCTGGCCGTTGTCGAAGGGCGCTTCAAAGAGCCGAGCGGCGTGATCGACGCGCCAATCGGCCGCCACCCGACCGACCGCCTGCGCCAGGCGATTGTGGCGAACGGCCGCGTCGCACGCACCCACTGGCAGGTGGTCGAAGAACTCGGCGACTATACCCTGATCGAGGCGCGCCTGGAAACCGGGCGCACCCACCAGATCCGCGTGCACTTCAGCCACAAAAGCCGGCCACTGCTGGGCGACCCGCTATATGGTCCGCGCAAGCCGCGCGCAACGTTTGGGCTCACGCGCCAGTTCCTGCACGCCTACCGGCTTGGATTCGCCCTGCCTTCCACCGGCGAGCGCGTCGAGTTTCAATCACCTTTGCCGGGCGATTTACAGGCTGCGCTAGAAGCGTTGCGCGCGCGGGCCACTGGCACCCGCTAGGCGGCTTGTGCCT
>LJCR01000049.1 GCA_001399705.1 Kouleothrix aurantiaca | reverse complement strand
GATTGCTCCGCCGGCGAGCGATCGGCGCTTGTAAACGAGACAACCGCGCGCACGCCAGCGCTTTCGAGCGCACTGATAATGGCCGGCAGCTGGGCCGCCGCGCCTTGCGCACCGCTGGCCGGGTTTGCCAGCACGCGCGCCCAGCCCTGCGAGCGCGCAGGATCGTTCTTGCCAGGACCTTGGAAATGGGTCACAGCGCCTCCTCAAATGGTGCGAATGTCGTTCCGTGCAACTAGTTGCCAGAATAGCGCTGCGGAAATGGGCGGAGGAAGTGTAACACACTTTGTATTGGGCTGAATGGCGCCGGCGCTTCGCGCTACGCCGATGCTGCGCCGTCCGAGCCGCGCGCCTGGTCGCTGTACGCCTCGATCGTGGTCACCAGCTCCTGCAGGTTCACTGGCTTGGCGAGGTAGCCGTTCGCGCCGGCTGCCAGGCAGCGCTCGCGGTCGCCGGGCATCGCCAGCGCCGTGAGCGCAATAACTGGCACATGGGCCAGGCTGCGGTCGGCGCGAATGCGGCGCATCGTCTCGAAGCCATCGATGCCCGGCATTTGAATATCCAGCAGGATCAGCGCCGGCTTGGTGCGGCCCGCGCGTTCCAGCACCTGCTCACCCCCAGCCACCACCACCGTCACCTGGTAGCCCTTTGCCGCCCGGCAGTATTCCATGAGTTCAGCATTGGCAGCGTTATCCTCGGCCAGCAGAATGTGCAGCGGCGCGGGGCGCGGCACCAACACCAGCGCCACATGATCTGCCGACGGCACCCAGCCAATATCGTGCAGGCTTCGCACCAGCCGATCGCGGTCGAGTGGCTTGAGCAGCAGCGCCGCTGCGCCAAGATCGCGCGCGCGCTCAGGTTCGTCGAGCACCGAAACCACCAGCACCGGAATAGTGCTGGTGCTTGGCTCGGCCTTGAGCGCGCGCAGAACCTCCCAGCCGACCTGGTCGGGCAGCAGGATATCGAGCACCATCAGATCGGGCTGCAGGGCGATTGCGCGCTCAAGCGCGCCGCTGCCATGCGGGTGGACATCGACATGTGTGCCAAGCTCGGCAAAATAGCGCGCGATCTGCTGCACGGCGGAGGGCGAGTCATCGATCACCAGGGCGCGCTGGATGTCGCGGCTGGCTAATTCAGGCGGCATAAACGGCGCGCTCGCGCTGGCCGGCTGCACCAGCTGCCAGGGCAGAATCACGCGAAACTGGCTGCCCTGGCCGATGGCACTTTCAACCTGCACGGTGCCGCCGTGCGCTTCGGCCAGCCGTTTCACCAGCACCAGTCCCAGCCCGGTGCCTTCGTACTGCCGGCTGAGGCTGCTATCGATCTGCACAAAGGGCTTGAACAAGCGCTGCTGATCGTCCTCGGCAATGCCGATGCCCGTATCCCGCACTGTAAACGTCGCCGTTCCAGATTCGCGATTGCCCTCGGCCGCCAGCGCAACCGTGCCGCCCTCGGGCGTGAATTTCACCGCATTCGCAAGCAGATTGACCAGGATCTGCTTCAAGCGGCGCTCGTCGGCGGCAATTATGTCGAGCGCAGGGTCAATCGTCAGCCTGGTGCTCAGTCGCTTCTGCGCCGCGCTCTGCGCCACCATCTGCATACTCGCCTGGCACAGCGTCTCAACCGCCACCGGCTCAATCTGCAGATCAAGCTTTTCGGCCTCCAGTTTGGAAAGGTCGAGAATATCGTTGATCAGTGCCAGCAGGTGCCGCCCGCTTGCCTCGATGCCCTGCAGCGCCTGGGCCTGCTTCGGCGTCGGCATGCCGTAGATGCCTTCCTGCAATGCTTCGGAGCGGCCGAGAATCGAGTTGAGCGGCGTGCGCAGCTCGTGCGACATGTTTGCCAGGAATTCGTCTTTCAGGCGCGCGGCGCGCGCAAGCTCGGCATTCGCCAGCATCAGGTCGGCGGTGCGCTCATCCACCCGCCGCGCCAGGGTGGCGCGCTCGGCCTCCAGTGCTTCTTCGGCGCGCTTGCGCTCGGTGATATCGATCATGGTGCCAAGCAGAAAGACCTCGCCACCAAGCTCGAATGACTCAAGCGAGCTAAAAACGGTGCGCAGCTCGCCCGATTTGGTGCGCAGCAAAAGCTCCAGATCACGAATGCGGCCTTCTGCGCGAAGCATGCGCACAATCGTCTCGCGCTGATCGGGGCTGGTGTAGATCTCCAGGCCATTGCCGGTCTGGCCAATCAGTTCATCGCGGCTGTAGCCAAATAAGCGCTCGTAGCTGGTATTGACGTCAATAAATGCGCCATCGCGTGCGCGCGTGATCAGCATTGCCGAGGGGCTGGTGCGAAATGCCTTTGCAAAGCGCTCATCCGATTGGCGCAGCGCCTGCTCGGCACGCTTGTGCTCGGCAATATCGCGGTTGATGCCAATCGCGCCGACCATATCGCCCTCGGCATTGCGCAGCATGCGCACGCTGCTCATAATTGTGCGTGTGGCGCCGCTGCGATCCGGCTGCAGCACCTCGCCCTGCCACTGCCCCTCGGCAATCAGCGTCGCACTTGATCGTTCAAAATCGCTGTCGAGATAGGTTGTCGGCAGCACCTCGGCCATTGCCTTGCCAAGCACTTCGTGCGCTGGCCAGCCATATAATGTTTCGGCGGCGGCGTTCCAGCTCTTGATGCGGCCCTGGCCATCGATGGAAATAATCGCATCCGACACCTGATCGAGCAGGTTGGCCTGCTCGCGCAGCCGCTGCTCGGCCTGCTTGCGCTGGGTGATATCGAGCACCACCGCAGTCATAACCCGATCGCCGCGGTCGTAGGTCAGCTCGTAGCGCACGCTATAAAAGCGCTGCTGCCAGTCGGGTTCGTGCGCGGGGAAGTTCACCTCGTAGCCCACCTGTTCCCCGCAGAAGGCGCGCTCAAGCTGCGGTTTTACCTGCGTTTCGTAGACTGGGGCCAGCACATCGCCACAGTGCTTGCCCACAATCTCAGCCGGCGACAGGTGAAACATTGTGGCATAGGCGCGATTGGCAAAGCGGTAGCGATGCCCGGAATCGACAATCACCAGGCCCACTTGCGCCGTTTCGGTCACTGTGCGCAGGCGCTCTTCACTTTCACGCAGCGCTTGTTCGGTGTTCCGGCGCTCGGTAACATCGGCGGCCACCGCCACAATCTTCCAGTTCGGCAGATTCACCGGCACCACGCTGAGATTCAACCAGCGTATCTTGCCATCGTCGCTCAGCAGCCCGGTTTCCTGATTGAGCACGGAGTGGCCCTGGAGCGCCGCTTGTGCACCGGGAAAGGCTTCTGCTGGCAGGCGTTCGCCGGCGGAGTCGAGAAATTGGAAGGCGGCGAGTGGCTGGCCGAGCACATCACTGGCTGGGCGGCCAAGCAGCGCAGCCTGGGCCGGGTTCAGGTATGTGACGGTCTGGTTGGCATCGAGGATTGCAACGCCCACTGGCAGCAGATCAAGCAGCGCAAGCGGATTTTGCGCGGTCTGCTCGGCCACGGCTGGTTCGTGCTGCGCGCCAGTGCGCGCTCGCTGCCGCTCTTCGCGGCGCAGCAGCCAGGGCAGCAGCACAGCGGTGCTGCCAAGCACAAGCCAGCCTTGTATTTTTTGAAATTCTCCCAGCGCGCCCGGCCCAGCAAGCGCTCGCACCACGCCGCCGGCAAGCAGCAGCCCTATCGCTGCGCTCAGCAGATAGACCAGGCCGATGCGCAAGGGTCGATCAGCAATTCGGTACCACATATGTCACCTCGTGCAGGTGCAGATGGCCAACGATGCGGCGGCACGAGCCAGATCATGTTCAGATCATTGCTGCGGGCCAGCGTTTGGCTGTGTGCACAGAAGGGCGAGCGGGTCGCACCCACGTGAATTCCATAGAAAAGGAGCAAGGGTATTATAATATACTCGCCCCGCACATGTGCCCAGCCGGGAACCCGAGAACTGCGGAACCGCAGAACCACGGAACCGGGAACCGAGAGTCAGCAATCTGGCGCAAAAGGGTTGGGGGTTTTGCACCTGCAACCTGCAACTAAAAGGGAGTTTGCGATGATGCACTTGTTCCGCGCTGCGGTGACTGTGCTTGTTTGCGGCGGCCTGTGCTTGCTTGCGCCACCCAGCGCGTTTGCATGTTCCTGCGCGGAAGCGCCCTCGCCGCACATCTCGCTGGATGCGGCCTCGGCGGTGTTTCGCGGCACGGTGGTGGCGATAGATGTGCCCGGCGGCGAGGTTGTCAGCAGCGCCGACCCCAAGCGCGTGACGTTTGCGGTTGGCGATGTGTGGAAGGGGCCGGCGTATACGCAGCTTGTGGTGACCACCGCGCGCGACGGCGCAAGCTGCGGCTTTCCGTTTGAGCTGAAGCAGGAGTACCTTGTGTATGCAAGCGGGCCAGCAGCGCAGCTTAGGACTGGCTTGTGTGGCCGCACGCGCGCCACCGCCGACCCGCAAAGCGCGGAAGACTTTGCCGCGCTGGGCAGCGGCACTGTGCCAAAAGGATCACCGCCCGCCGCAGCCACGCCAACGGCGGCAGCGAATACGCCAGATAGTGGCGCAATGCGGAATTTGGCGCTGATATTTGGCGCTGGGCTGGCTCTGCTGATTGGCGCGCTGGTGTTGCGAAAAAAGAGTTGACCAAACCACAGAGGCACGGAGGTTTGGGGGAACCAAACCACGAAGGCACGAAGGTTTGAGGGGTTGAGGAAAACCACGGAGGCACCGAGGTACGAACGACGAAGGACGGAGGACGAACGACGAAGGATAGCTTTACCACGGAGGCGCGGAGGTACGAACGACGAAGGACGGAGGACGAACGACGAAGGGCAGCTTTACCACGGAGGCGCGGAGGCACGAAGATGTGAGGAATGTGCCCGGTGACCAGCCCGCGCCAGTGGGCTTCGTGATGTTAGCCCGGTGGTTCACGGCCGGGCGTGCCGCGTACGCAAATTGCTGGCGCATCCTGAATAGGCCCATCGGGACGTATCGAAGGGTGCGCTACTCATTGCGACGCCTGGGCGAGGTAAAGTGGTCAACCCTTCCAACACAAACTATACGACGGTTCAGTCCATTATATGTTCTTTTCCGAATGTTGGCAGTTCGACACCACAATACCAAATAAACGACGCGCTTACAATGAGTACTCTGGAAAATAAATTTCCTTGTACTTAGCTTCCAGGAAGCTAAAGCCAGTTTTGCTTCAACACGGTAGCCAGATGAGCTTCCTGGAAGCTTGCCCGTTGTATAAAAAACTTTTCTTCCAGCGTAATGAGTATAAGTTTTACTGTATTTTTATTGACAGCTATGCTATACTACAAAAGCATTTAGTTACCCAATTTACGCAAACGTCACTAAGCTTGCTGCCGATGGCATACACTGTTGGGAACACGGTTAACCGCTGTTTCCAATTAGTTTATTCTGCCTCGAACAAAGTTTAGTCCTTTCTCTTCAATTGCATAATCATCGTGTGATATGTGTTGCTTAGTTGCAGCGAGGAGCCAGTATGCGTAACGCCATCCGTATAGCCTTCCTGCTCGTTATGATTCTGGCCGGTACTCCCTCGGCCGCTGCACAACCATCGGGTGCTGGTAAAACTGTCCTCGCATCCATCACATTGAAACAACCCGTCCCGATTCAACAAGCGCTTCAGTCTGCAATCAAAAACAGAGTCACGATACTTATGGTCGAGGCAGATTTTCTGATTGGCAGCCAGCCACTGCATGATTTTTATGTGGTTCCCCCGCATACCAATGCCACACAAATCGAGCAAAACTATGCCGACCAGCGTATGGCCTTTTTTGCCGATATTTCATCGCCAATAGAGAAGACGCCAAATTTTGCTGAAAAACATTCTGCTGAGCTTCAGAATACAATGGAAACTCAGGCGAAAGCTGTTAGTTCGGCAGAATTTCAGCAACAGGCAAAAATTATAACGATATCAAAGATGCTGTTACGGGGCGATGCGAATACTATCAATCAGCTAATTGCCGATACCCCAGAAGCAATCGCAACGACCGCCGACGAAAAAGCACTATCTGAAAGAAAACCTCAGGCTGAGCAAGGCTCGGCTGATGCTGCACAGAAACCAGATACCGCAAGCACCGCAGATACCTCACGATGGAATCCAGAAGTAGGTGTTTCGTATACCTACCCACATCCAAATGGCGGTCGCTATTCCTACCAGTGGATGTGGTGGGATGAGATACCATTTTCCAGCAATCAAACATACGAGCACGATTTCTTTTTATATAACTACAATAACGATGGCACCTACCTGAATGGGAGCGACTCAGGCTACCCTGGATGTTTTCCCATTGTCGAATATGCTGCAACCACATGGCCCGCCGAATCAAAGCCCTACCTAGACACGCGTTTTGCCGCAAACTATGTGAGTTGTGAACGCGACGAGCTGGCATATACTATTGGCGCGGCACAGGCCGATAAACTAACCGCGAACACATGGCACTACACATACATTCGTACGAAAGACGGCAATGTCGATACTGATAAATTCAGGCTCAGCGGGCAACTTGGCCATAGAACTCCATCGTTGTGTTATTCAACCTGGTGCAGTTTTGGTGATGAAAGCCGAACGCTCGTACCCGCTTGGAGCTATAGTGTCCCGGGCACGAGGTGGTGGTGGGCACGCACGGCATCATCGTGCGCGGTATTTCTCGCACAGTATTTCAATAATCGCGCGCTTGAAGGCGATCCAAGATTCTCGCGCTGCGAAGGATCGGTAAATAAGAACTGGGGCTATGGCGGGCCATCCTACGATGTTCCAAATGATAATTTCTCTGCGCGCTGGGAAGGTAACTTTTACTTTGCCGACGATGACTATACTTTCACGGCCTATGTTGACGATGGTGTTCGCATTTGGGTTGACGATGGCTTGATCCTCGACAAGTGGTTTGATCAGTCGCCAACCCAGTATACATTCAATCACAGAATGAGCGCCGGTACGCATAAAGTCAAAATCGAGTATTTTGAGAATGGCGGGCAGGCGATAGCTCAGGTTCGCTGGCAACGCTATGTAGCAACGCAACCAATAGTGGTAGACGAAATGGGGGCTGGCTTCACGAAGGGCGGCGCGTACTGGTGGGATGATTGGTCTCGCGGAGCCGGAAACCATATGTACTGGACGTGTGTCAATGGCAATGTTGTCGATAGCTGGGCCGAATGGCGACCTAACCTACTGGCTGGCCGCAATTACCAGGTTATTGCATACATCCCTAACTACCATACAAACACAACCAGCGCGAAATATGAAATCCATCATCAGTATGGAACTTCGATTGTCACGCTCTCGCAGCTTCCTTACTACGATCAGTGGGTTAGCTTAGGCACGTATTCTTTTGCTGCGGGTAATGGCGGGTATGTTCGGCTGACAGATGCGACTGGCGAGACGCCATCGTGTGGCACACAGATCGGTTTCGATGCGCTTGCGTGGATACCGAGATAATACCCTTGCCTGTGTGCGGCACCACACAAAAAGTCGGGGGCGGCCTGGCCGCCTCCGACTCATGTTTTTGTGTAACAGGTTCACGACTTTAAAGCAATACGACTTACGCAGTTGGTCTGCTGAGCCTTCGGCAGAGCGGTACTCGATTTTCTCTTTGTGTGCAGTTTTCCGCGCGTAGCGCAGAAAACTGCACACAAAAATGATCGTTTTTACCTTGCTGCCGCAGGCGAAAACACAGCGTTCGAATGCCAAATAGCGCAACTGCGTAAGTCATAAGCAAGAGATCACAAAATCGTATGAGACGTATATCTGTCGCTCTCGTTGTTCTGGCGCTTCTGCTTGTGATAGCAGCCAGCGCAATTATGTTGCCGAAGGTTTCGATCACATCGGGAGTAGAGCAATACAGTGGTGAAGAACGAACTTTTGCTGCCTATGCCCTGAAGCAAACGGATTTACTTGTGGGCGGCTCGATTGAGCCGTTGATGATTGTAGCGCGCCATGTCGATGAGATACAACGCACTGGCGACCAGGGGAGCTGTGGGTACGAACCATTTTTAGTCAATCATCAATACCAGGCAACGGTGAAACTGTATACTTTTTTTGGCCAGGAATATGGCTTCGTCTCTGTCGATTGCAGCGACGCACATATACGGCGCAACTAGTGCGCTTTCAGCGCAGGGTTAGGGGATGGGGAATAGGGTTTGGTCATTACAATGCGGGAGTTCTTTCCTGATTTCTGCATCGCTTTCTTGACAATGCACTAGGGAGGTAACGAAAACCACAGAGGCACAGAGGCACGGAGAGCTTTAGAATACTCGAAAATCTTGGTGTCTTGGTGTCTTGGTGGTTATTGTAACGGTATTGCCCCAATCCCGCTCTACAAATCCAGCACCGCCTGCCGCTCTTCCCCTTGTTCGCGCACGCTCGCGTCTTCTTCTCTCGCGTCTCGCGTCTCGTGTATCGTATTTGCTCCTTCTCTCGCGTCTCGCGTCTCGTGTCTCGTGTCTCCTTGGCTCGTGTTCGCCTCATCTCCCCACACGCGCGCAATCGCCGCCTGGATTTTGCGCTCGAAGCGTGCGATCAGTTCGCGATTGGCAGCGACCAGCCGCTGCTCGGCTTCGATCTCTGCGACGATGGCGCGCTGCGTTTCCAGCGGGGGAAGGGGGATACTAAAATTGCGTAGCGAGCTTAAAGATACCGTCTTTTGTGCGACACCGGTAGCAGAGTCATGCGCTTGTTGAAGCATGAAAGATGATTCAAAAAGGAAACATAGAAAGGTGTTTAGAATTTGTGGCCCTGTTCGGATTAATGCAATGTGACGCTGAAAACAAAATCTAGCGTCTGAGTCAATTAACACGGGAATACCATATGAGCCTGTCACTGTATATAAAATATCCCCATTTCTTGGCCTGCGTGTATCTCGTAAATTATCGTAGTAAGCTTCTGGAACGAAGAACGTTTTTGTAAAATCTAGTTTATGGTCATCATTAATGTTCGTAATCGTTACGAATGGAACGCCGCTATGTGCTTTGGGTGGCGGCTGATGATCGCCGTCAGTAATTGTTTCGCAAATATCTTCTAATTTAGTCATCGGCCACGCTGCGTCGATGGCAATGTGCGGGCGGTAGTTGTCGAGGACGGCGCGGGCACCGTCGATGACGCGCTGGTAGCCCTCGATTTCTGCGACGATTGCGCGCTGGATGTCGAGCGGCGGGAGGGGGATTTGAAAGTTTTCTACAAAGCTACGCGGAACACGTTGCAACCCGCCAGTACCTGTCATCTGAGCAATCGCGTTATCCCGAAAAATAGGATGGCAAACACAGAAGTATACCCATTCAGGTAATACATCCATGCCTGCCCTTAACACATAGAACTCGCTAGAGCCAAAACCAAGACCATTAACTGAGTAGCTAACACTTTTCGGCTACCACCGGTTGAATGGCAACAGCGGGTGATGATTGAACCGGATTGAGCCGACGGTTGTAGACAGGTTCAGGCTTGAACGGTCGGAGGTGCAGAGTTATGGCTG
>LJCR01000490.1 GCA_001399705.1 Kouleothrix aurantiaca | reverse complement strand
GAGGAGGTTCGCAATGGCCGAATATGCACATCCCGAAGTGCTGGTCGATACCGCCTGGGTTGCCGACCACCTGAACGACCCGCAGGTGCGGCTGGTTGAAAGCAACGAAGACATTCTGCTCTACAACCAGGGCCACATCCCCGGCGCCGTCAAGATCGACTGGATTTCGGACCTGAACGACCCGGTGGTGCGCGACTACCTCGACAAAGAGCGTTTCGAGCAGCTGCTGGCCGCCAAGGGCATCAGCAACGACACGACGGTCGTGTTCTATGGTGACAAAAACAACTGGTGGGCCACCTATGCCTTCTGGGTATTCAAGCTGTTTGGGCACAAGGATGCGCGCATTCTGAATGGTGGCCGCGCCAAGTGGATTGCCGAAGGCCGCGAGCTGACCAGGGATGTGCCGAGCTACCCACAGGGCAGCTACAGCGCGCCCGAGCGCGACGACGCGACGATCCGCGCCTTCCGCGACGAGGTGAAAGAGCACATCAAGAAGAACGACGTGGCGCTGGTGGATGTGCGCAGCCCGCAGGAGTACAGCGGCGAGCGCACCCACATGCCCGAGTACCCGCAGGAAGGCACGCTGCGCGGCGGCCACATCCCCACCGCAGTCAGCATTCCGTGGGCGCAGGCCGTGAAGGAAGACAGCACCTTCAAGAGCCCGGAAGACCTGCGAGAGCTGTATGGCAGCAAGGGCGTCACATCCGACAAAGACGTGATTGCGTACTGCCGTATTGGCGAGCGCTCCAGCCACACATGGTTTGTGCTGACCTACCTGCTGGGCTACCCGCAGGTGCGCAACTACGACGGCAGCTGGACGGAGTGGGGCAACGGCGTGGGCCTGCCGATTGAGAAAACATACAAAGGCTAAACGCATTCGCAATCGTGTGGCAGGGGGCGCGGCGTGGCGTCCCTTGCACACATGTTTCCTGAGGCACCAACGCTATGAGCGAGCACGCACCCCTGCCACCACGCCTGCAAGCAATCATCGACGACTTCCGCACCCTGGAGCGCGATGAGAAGCTGGAAAGCCTGCTGGAATATTCCGAGCAGCTTCCCGACATGCCCGAGCAGTTTCGCACTGCCCCGCTGGAACATGTCGATGAGTGCGCCACACCCGTTGCCATTGCCACCGAGCGCCTGGGCGACAAGATCCGCTTCCACTTCGACATCCCGCCCGAGTCGCCCACGGTGCGCGGCTTCGCGGCCATTCTCAACGCAGGCCTGCAAGACGTAACACCCGAACAGGTGCTCGACCTGCCGGGCGACCTGTACTACACCATGGGCCTGCAAAGCGCCCTTTCGCCGCAGCGGCTCAACGGCATGCACTTCATGCTGCTGCACCTGAAGCGGGCAGCGGCACGCACATTACAGGGC
This sequence comes from Kouleothrix aurantiaca, assembly GCA_001399705.1. Taxonomy (GTDB): domain Bacteria; phylum Chloroflexota; class Chloroflexia; order Chloroflexales; family Roseiflexaceae; genus Kouleothrix; species Kouleothrix aurantiaca. Next base: position 2,196 of record LJCR01000490.1, on the reverse strand, counting down.
AAATAACTGTGGAAACGCAAGCGGCTACGCTGCCACGCGGCAGCGGGGTGATTGAACTGGTCGGCAACACGCCACTGGTTCGCCTGGCACGCATCGCCCCCGATCTGCCGCCGGATGTAGCCATCTACGCCAAGGCCGAGTGGTATAATCCAGGCGGGTCGGTGAAAGACCGGCCGGCCCTGTTTATGATCCGGGCGGGCGAGGCCAGCGGGCAACTGCGGCGCGGCGTGCGCATCGCCGACGCAACCAGCGGGAACACCGGCATTGCCTACGCCACAATTGGCGCAGCGCTGGGCTACAAGGTGACGCTGGCGCTGCCGGGCAATGCCAGCCCCGAGCGCAAGCGTATTCTGCAGGCGCTTGGCGCCGAGCTGATCTTGACCGACCCGATGGATGGCACCGACGGCGCTATCCGCGCAATTCGCGCACTGGTGGCCGAGAATCCCGACGCCTATTTCTACCCGGACCAGTATAATAACCCGGCGAATGTTGACTCGCACTACGCCACCACCGGCGCCGAAATCTGGGCGCAGACCGGCGGGGGCGTGACGCACTTCGTGGCCGCGCTTGGCACCTGCGGCACGTTTGTCGGCACCGGGCGGCGGCTGCGCGCCGAAAACCCGGCCGTGCGCCTGCTGGCGGTGCAGCCCGACGGCCCGTACCACGCGCTTGAGGGCGTGAAGCACCTGAGCAGCGTGGCACTGGTTCCCGGCATCTACGACCCTGGCCTGGCCGACGGGACGCTGGAAGTGACAAGCGAACAAGCCTTCGACATGGCGCGCTGCATGGCGCGCACCGAGGGCCTGATGGTTGGCATCTCGGCGGCGGCGAATGTGGCGGCGGCGCTGCGCGTGGCGCGCACGCTCAGCCAGGGTGTGGTGGTGACGATCCTGTGCGACGGCGCTTCGAAGTACCTGAGCGATCGCTTCTGGGACGAACCGAGCGACTGCGAGGGCGGCGACGGCATTTAGAGCAGTTCGCCACCAGGCCACAAAGGCAGCAGGCTTTTAGAAATTCCGAAAATGTTTGAACCACGACGACATTAATAGCAGTATCGCAGTTTTCAGGCCAATTGAGCGAGCATTATTGTTCTATTATAGAATTGCAGCACCACTATGATCATTCTTTCTGAAACAGCCCGCAAGGATATCGAGCAGCACGCCGCCGAGAGCTTCCCGCACGAATGTGTTGGCCTGCTGATTGGGCGGCTCGAAGGCCAGCGCAAGCATGTCGAGGCGATCTACCGCGCGCAGAATACCTGGACTGCGGAAGTTGGCCTGACGAGCGCCGAGCACGAGCACTCGCTGGCCGATCGCTTCTACCTCGACCCGCGCGACTACATGAAGGCCGACCGAGCCGCGACCGCGCAGGGGCTGGATATTGTGGGCTGCTACCACTCGCACCCGGATCATCCCGCCATCCCCTCCGAGCGCGACCGTGTGGGCGCGCAGGGCGTGGGTGGCGGCAGCAGCTTTTCCTTCCTGATCCAGAGCGTGCGCAGCGGCTTGGCCGCCGAGCTGACGAGCTGGCTGCTCAGCGAAGATGGCGAGCGCTTTATTTCCGAAGAAATTCAGTTTTGAGCTACGATGGTCGCGTTTCGGCACTCATGCGCACACCTTAAACCTCAACACGCAACACTTAGTTAGCACCACAGGAGCATTCGATGGCGGTCAACATTTCCATTCCCACCGCGCTGCGCCAGTATGCCAACGGCAGCGGCAGCGTCTCGCTTGAAGCAGGCACCGTCGGCCAGCTGCTCAACCAGCTGCTGGAACAGTTTCCGCAGCTTGGCAAGCAGCTGTACAGCGAGCAGGGCCAGCTGCGCAGCTTTGTGAACGTCTATGTCGGCGATGAAGATATTCGCTACCTGCAGGGCACCGAAACCGCCGTGCCCGATGGCGAGACGGTCAGCATCATTCCGGCAATCGCTGGCGGCAAGTAATTTACGATCGCCGATGAGCGATGTATGAAGTGTGACCTCGTACATCCGCAATCGCCGATCCCCATGGGATGTTATGAGAGAAGTTCAGCTTTCCAATGAGGAAATCGCCCGCTACTCGCGCCACCTGATCTTGCCCGAGTTTGGCATGGCTGGCCAGCGCAGGATCAAGCAGGGCAGCGTGCTCCTGATCGGCACGGGCGGGCTGGGATCGCCGCTGGCGCTGTACCTGGCCGCCGCCGGCGTCGGGCATATCG
>LJCR01000488.1 GCA_001399705.1 Kouleothrix aurantiaca | reverse complement strand
GGCTGGCGCGGGTTGGCGGCAATGGCTTTAACGGCAGCGGCGACATCTTTCTAGCCTTTGCCACCGGCAACGACCTGCCGCGCGGCGACCAGCCACTGGCCCTCACGATGCTGCCGCACGATTGCATGAACGAGCTGTTTCGCGCGGCTGCCGAGAGCACCGAAGAAGCGATCCTTAACGCGCTCTGCGCCGCCGAAACGATGCACGGCTTCAATGGCAGCCTGGTGCACGCCCTGCCGCACGACGCCCTGCTGCGCGCCATGGGCAGGTGAGCGGGCCAGTTTGCAGGTTGCACGTTTTGAATGTTGAATGTTGAGTTTTGTGTGCGCACGAGCCTGCAACGTTCTAACCTACAACATGCAACCCTTTGCGTCCTTCGCGTTCTTTGCGGTTTATTCTCCCGGCTGTCGTAACCTGCAACCTGCAACCTTCGAACCTGCCAACCTGGAACCCCGGCGCACCCGCAGCTCAGCCGCCTGTCATACACTCTGGCGCGCGGCGGGCGTAGCATAGAGAAAAGCGTGTGAGAAAGCGAGCGAAAATGAAGCGATATGTATTTCTTCTGCTGCTGAGTGTGAGCCTGCTGGCGCTCGCGCCGGCCGCGCAGGCCGCCCCCGGCGACCGCTGCTTCCCCGAAACGACCGAGTGCATTGCCGGGCGCTTTGCGCAGTACTGGGATGGCAATGGCGGCCTGCCGGTGTTTGGCCTGCCAATTGGCGAGCAGCGCCAGGAGCGCGGCACCGAAGGCGTGTTTGTGTCGCAGTGGTTCGAGCGCGAGCGCTTCGAGGCCCACCCCGAGAACAAGGCCCCCTACGACGTGCTGCTCGGCCGCCTGGGCGACGAAGCGCTGCGCCGGCAGGGCCGCGACTGGCAAACCTTCCCGAAAGGGCAGGCACAGGCCGGCTGCCAGTTCTTCGATGCGACCGGCCACGCGCTCTGTGAGCCGTTTCTGAGCTACTGGAAGACCCACGGCCTAGAGTTCGACGGGCAGCGCGGCACGGGCTACGACGAAAGCCTGGCCTTGTTTGGCTACCCGCTGTCCGAGCCGGCCATGGAAACCAACAGCTCGGGCTTCACCGTACTCACGCAGTGGTTCGAGCGCGCGCGCTTTGAGTTCCTGCCCAACAACCCCGACCCCTACAAAGTGCTGCTGGGCCGCCTCGGCGCGGAGGTGTACAACCCGCTCACCGGCACCGGCGCGATTGAGTACCAGCAGGTGCAGCAAAATGGCTGGCCGCACCCGCTCGACGTGCCGAAAGGCTTTATGATTGAAGAAGCGGCGGCCGGTTTGCAATCGCCACGCTTCATGGCCATCGACCCGGCGGATGGCAGCCTGGTGTATGGGTCGCACACCACCAGTCAGGTTGTGCGCCTGCGCGACACGAATGGCGACGGGCGCTACGACCAGACGCAAGTGGTGGCGGGCGGGCTGGCCGCTGTGCACAGCGTTGCGTTTGTGAACGCCGGGCCGGGCGGCGCGCCAGTGCTCTACGCCGCCGCCGAAGATCGGCTGGTGCGCCTGGGCAACTTCGACGCCAGCGGCGCGGCGCAGTCGGTCGACCTTGTGCTGGCGCTGCCCGCGGGCGCAAAAGACCTGTACGGCCACCGCACACGCACGCTCGCGGTCGGCCCCGACGGCAAGCTCTACCTGTCGGTTGGATCGTCGTGCGACGTGTGCGTGGAAGACACACCCCTGCGCGCCGCGCTGCTGCGCATGAATGCCGACGGCAGCGGGCTGGAAGTGTATGCCAGCGGATTGCGCAACACCGTGGGCTTTGAGTGGCGGCCCTTCACCCACGAGCTGTGGGGCGCCGACATGGGCCGCAACAACCTCGGCGCCGACAAAGTGCACGACGAGCTGAACCAGCTCGTGCAGGGCGCGAACTACGGCTGGCCCTTCTGCTACGACAATAACGTGCCCAACCCCGAGTTCAACGACGCGGGCAAGTGCGCGAACAGCGTGCCCCCAGCCATGAACTTCCCGCCGCACTGGGCGCCGCTGGGGCTGGTTTTCTACAACAAGGTTGGCTTCCCGCCCGTATTCCAGGGCGACGCGCTGGTGGCCTTCCACGGCACCGCCACCGACCAGGTGCAGCAGCTGGCGGGCTACAACGTTTCGTGGGTGCGCTTTCGCCACGGCCAGCCCACCGCGATGTACGACCTTGTGCGCGGCTGGAACGCCAACGGGCAGGTGTGGGGCCGCCCGGCGGGCCTGCTCCAGCTCGCCGACGGCAGCGTGCTGATCTCCGACGACCTGGGCGGGCGGATCTTCCGGCTGCGCTACGTGGGATAGCGTTGTGAGTATGTAAAGGGGTGAAAGGGTGCGCAGTTGGCAGCGGGCAGTCGGCAGTGACCTGCAAACCTCCAACTTTTCAACCTTCAAACCTGCAACGTGCAAACTTATAAACCTCCGTGCGTCTGTGTCTCTAACACGAAAATAGAACCGAGAACTAAGAACCAAGAACCGTTCGCGTTCTATTTTCATCCATCAGGGTGCGGCGCAGCCGCATGGACATCTGTGGTGAATTTTTCGGTCTGCATTCTTCGTAGTAAAGCACAGTGTGTCACTATATACGCGGGCGAGTCAATAGATTCGCCCGCGCTGCTGTGTTCGTAGAACTATGCAAGTGGCTGAAAGCATGATTGTGAGGGCGCCCCAATCATGTCTTCATTGTTTCTTAACCACTTGATGCTATGTTCTACGCTGCGTATCACGACGATTGAAGAGCGCTGAAAGCATGATTGTGAGGGCATCCCAATCATGTCTTCATTGTTTCTTAACCACTTGATGCTATGTTCTACGCTGCGTATCACGACGATTGAAGAGCACGGAGCGATGCGCGAAATGACGAAGCGGAGGCACGCGGCTTGCCGGGAAAGCCAGCTACGTGCCCAGGCTGCGCGGATGGCCCGCCAGCAATGCTAGCTAAGGAGTGTTTTTTTATGTTGGGAAGCTTGCAAACGTTCGTCCAACGTCGGTTCTTCACCTTACTCATGCTGCTGCTCGCCGCAGGGTTCCTGCTCATCTTCGCAGAGCTCATTCTATATGAGCACTTCAAAGGATTGCAGATCATTGGCACAGCCTCGACCGTGATTGGCGCAATGTTGGCGCTGGTGGGCATTGGCGCGGGCGCGAACCTGCGCCGCTGGCTGGCAGTTGGTTTTATTGCCCTGTCGCTGGTGGGCGTGCTGGGCGTGTTCGAGCACAACGAAGAGCGCCTGGGCGGTGAAGAAGAGCGCCGGCCACCGGCTGCGCAGACCACTGGCAACCAGGCGAGTGGCGAATCGGGTGAGAACGAAGCTGGCGAAGCTGGCGAAGCTGGCGAGGCGGGCGAAGCTGGCGAGGCGGGCGAGCGAGAGGAAACTCCGCCGCCGCCGCTGGCACCGCTCAGTCTGGCAGGCTTTTGCGCACTCGGCGCGGTGACGCTGCTGGGCCGCAAAGATCCGGCGTAATACCCCTTTTGCGAACAAGCCGGGCGCACACGCGCCCGGCTTTGCTGTGCGCGCGGCAAAGCGGCTTGCAGAATAAAGGCTTTGGAAAGCCAAGGACATCCCGGTTTCTGAATACTGCTATAATAC
>LJCR01000487.1 GCA_001399705.1 Kouleothrix aurantiaca | reverse complement strand
CTCAAGCCCGGGGTCAAGGCCCGAGGTTGGCTCGTCGAGGAAGAAGAGCGACGGGTCGGCCAGCAGCTCCGCGCCAATGCTGACGCGCTTGCGCTGGCCGCCGGATAGGTTTTCCACCAGCTTGTCGCGGTGCGGCGTCATATCCACGTCGTCGAGCACGCGCGTGATGCGCTGGGTGATCTCGGCCGGCGCGGTGTCAGCGGGCAGGCGCAGTTCGGCGGCGTAGCCCAGCGCGCGCTCGACCGGCAGCGTGCGGTGGATGATGTCGTCCTGCGGCACGTAGCCCAGCAGCGTGCGATAGGCGTCGAAGTTGCGGTAGTAGTCGTCGCCGTTCACCAGCACGTGCCCGCTGCTGGCCTGCGCGTAGCCCGAAAGCGCGTTCATCAGCGTGCTCTTGCCGGTGCCACTGCCGCCCACCAGCGCCACGAATTCGCGCGGCGCAATCGAGAGCGACACGTCTTTCAGAATTGTGCGCGATTTGCCGTCGCGGCGCACTTCGCGGGTGAGGTTGCGCGCGTCGATGCGCAGCGCGCCGCGCTGATCGTACTGGTCGAGGCTGTCGCCGTCGTACACCAGCTTGAACGCGCCGATCTGGATGACATCGCCGGGGGCGAGGGTGTGCTGGCTGATGCGCTGGCCGTTCACAAAGGTGCCGTTGGTCGAGCCAACATCGCGCACCACATGCTTGCCGCCCACGCGATCGATCACGGCGTGGTTGCGCGAAACCTGCGGGTTCTCCAGCACGATCTCGCTGCCTTCGCGGCCAATCGTGATCTGCGGGTCGTTCGGGTCGAGCGGGTAGCTCTGCGCGACAGTGGCGGCCTGCGCGGCGCGCGTGGCGGCGGGGTTGTGGTAGGCCAGCGACACAAAGTTGCCGGTGGCTGGGTCGCCAATACGCAACACCGCGCCATCGGCCAGGGGCTGCGGCGTGTTGGGCGGCAGGCGGCGGCCCTCGAACAGAATGCCATTGGTCGAGCCAACGTCGACGATCTGGTGCGACGCGCCGGCCGGCTCGATGCGGGCGTGGCGCGCCGACACAAAGCGCGAGCTGAGCGCGACGTCGTTGCTGGCGGCACGACCGATGGTGAGCGGCTGCGCGCCCAGCGCCACCTCGTGCGTCTGCCCTTCATCCTGAATCACAAGGCGCGCGCCAGTGGCGAGCGGCTGCGAGCCGCCGGGTGCAACCGAGGCCGTGGCGGGCGTTGGTGGCACTGCTGGCGCGTCGATAATCGTTGGTGAGGGCTGCGCTGCGATTTGTGCGCGGCCGCACTTGGTGCAAAAACGCGCGCCCGGGCGGTTGAGTGGCGCGCCGCAATGAATGCAAATAACTGCTGACACCGAAAGCGCTCCTGGTTCATGCAACGAAAATTGCGCAAACGATACGTATGCTAGTATAGCAGGAATGATTGCAGCCAGCCCGCGCCTGATGAGCTACATTAGCTGCAAAAAATCATTGAGTTGTTACTGTAAGTACGCTATACTGGCGTTATGTGCAGCTACACAGCACATATTCCAATGCACGTTTTCGCAGTGCACCCACCCTCGGCACTTCCTATGGTTTGTCGCAAACACACCTAACACTACGTATTCATGCGCTCAAATGCGCCACCCTTCTACTACCCTTGTGCCAGCCAGGGCTCGGCTTTATGACCATAACACTCGGCAAACCAGCGAAGGATGCAGCCTTGCCGCCGAAAGCGACTAGGAGAACCACGCCATGAACCCTCGTTCGGGCGACAAGCCGATCATCATTACGCAGCGTGCGGCGGCGCTGGCCGTGCTGGGTACGCAAACACTGTTTTTGCTTGCCGTATTGATCGACGCCGTTTTCGACCCAACACCCGAGCCTGGGCAACTGATGGCTTCTGCCGCCATACTCCTGGTGAGTGTAGCACTGTTGATTGCCTACCAGCACGGCTGGGATCTGGCGCGCCCGCTCGATGCCGTGATGCTGAGCGTGCTGATCGGCGCGCTCATGCCCGAGCCTTTTGTTACGATGTACGCCCCAGTGGTGCTGGCGCTTCCGCTCGCGATTACGCTGGTGCTGGCCGGGCCGTGGTGGGTGCTGGGCAGCGGGCTGACAACACTTGCGCTGCTGCTGGTGCGCGCGGGCGGGCAGGGCGTGTACGCTTCGCCATTCACCCTGAGTATCTATATCACCATTCTCGTCGCGCTGGTTATTCACCAGAACGTGCTGCAGGGCGATATCTGGCTGCGCCGCCAGGCTGAACACCACTTGCGCACCAGCAACGACTTGCTGGGCAAAACCTTGGCCGAGCTTGAGCGCGAGCGCGCGCACCTGATCGTTACGCTTGCCAGCATCGGCGATGCCGTCATCACCACCGATACCCAAGCGCGCGTGACGTTCCTGAATCCGATCGCCCAGCAGCTGACCGGCTGGGATGCGAGCGCCTACGGCCGGCCGCTGCACGAGGTTTTCACTGTTGTCGATGCGTTCAGCCGCGTGCCGCTCGACATCGCCAGCCTGGTGCTGCGCATGCAGCGCGCCGCTGCGATCGACGGCTACCCGCTCCTGATCAATCGGGATGGCCGCGAAACGCCGATCGAAGACAGCAGCGCGCCCATCCGCGACAGCGAAGGATTCACCCACGGTGTTGTGCTGGTGTTCCGCGATGTCGGCGCGCAGCGCGCCGCCGATCAAGCACTCCGTGCCAGCGAAGAGCGCTTTGCGAAAGCCTTCCATGCCAGCCCCGCCGCGCTCGCCATTCTGCGCCTGAGCGACGAACGCTTTCTCGACGCGAATGAAAGCCTGTGCCAGCTGCTCGGCTTTGATCGCACCAGCCTGCTTGAGCACAATTTACTAGAGCTCCAGCTCTACGCCGACCTTCAGCAGCGCGCCGAAGTGCTGAATCAGCTGGCCATGCACGGCCGGCTGCGCAATGTCGAGCTGACGATCCGCACCCGCAGCGGCAGCGAGCGCATGATGCTGTGGAGCATGGAACCGATCGAACTCAACGACGAAGCCGCGCTGCTCAGCACCATGATCGACATCACCGCGCGCACACAGGCCGAAACCAAGCTGCGCGACCTGAACAACCGGCTCGAACAGCACGTGGCCGTGCGCACGCGCGAGCTGCGCGCCGCCCGCGACCGCGCCCAAGCGCTGTATGCCATCACCAACGCGCTTATTCAGTCGGATAATCTGCGCGAGGCCTTGCAGCAAACAGTCGATCAGGTCAGCGCAAATGTGCGGGCCAACCGTGCCATGATCGTCATATTTAACTGGGAAACGTCGAGCCTGCGCTATTGCCTGCATGGCGGGCCTGGCGCCCGAGCCAACCTCCCCGATGTTAGCTTTGAAGAACTGATGGAAGGGCTGACTGGCTGGGCCATCCGCCAGCGCAGCGCAGCCATTTCGCCCAAAAGTGTGCCCGACCCGCGCGAAAGCCCGCGCACCCTGCTCCACCGGCACGAAACCGGCGTTGGCGCAGTGGTGGTTGTGCCGCTCTACCATCTTGGCATGGTGTTTGGCACGCTGACCGCGCTCAACCGCATCTACGATCCCGACTTCACCGCTGCCGATATCGAGCTGATGAATGGCATGGCCGGGCAGATCTCCATCTGT
>LJCR01000486.1 GCA_001399705.1 Kouleothrix aurantiaca | reverse complement strand
GTTTGGCACCAACTTCTTCAACCCGGGCGGCGGCGGCGACCCGCTGCTGTGGCAGCATATGTTCTGGTTTTTCGGCCACCCCGAGGTGTATATCATGATCCTGCCCGCGATGGGCATCATCTCGGAGATCCTGCCGACCTTCTCGCGCAAGCCGATCTTTGGCTACGCATTTATTGCCTACTCGACGGTGGCGATTGGCTTCCTGGGCTTTACGGTGTGGGCGCACCATATGTTCGCCACCGGCATGGGCCCGCTGGTCAATGGCTTTTTCTCGGCGGGCAGCTTCCTGATCGGCGTGCCGACGGGCGTGAAAATCTTCAACTGGATCGCCACGCTCTACCTCGGCAACATCCGCCTGAAAACGCCGCTGTACTTTGCGGTGGGGTTTGTGGCGATGTTTATTATCGGCGGTATTTCCGGCATTACGCTCGGCTCGCCGGTGCTCGACTCGCAGCAGACCGACACCTACTACGTGGTGGCGCACATCCACTACGTGCTGTTTGGCGGCAGCATCTTCGCACTCTTCGCCGGTTTTTACTACTGGTTCCCGAAGATGACCGGCCGCATGTACAACGAGGGCTTAGGCAAACTCCAGTTCTGGTTTATGCTGATCTCGTTCAACGTGACCTTCTTCCCGATGCACATTGTCGGTATTGAGGGCATGCCGCGCCGCTACTACACCTACGAGCCAGGCATGGGCTGGGATATCTGGAACCTGATTGAGACGATCGGCGCGTTTGCGCTGGCGCTCTCGGTGCTGCTGTTTATCTGGAACATGCTCACCAGCATCCGCAACGGCGCGCCCGCCCCGCTCGATCCGTGGGACGCTGCAACGCTGGAGTGGGGCACGCCAAGCTCGCCGCCGCCGGCCCACAACTTCGATAAGATCCCGACCGTATACAGCCGCCGCCCGCTCTGGGACACCAAGTACCCTGAGCTGGAGATGGCGCACGAGCCGGGCACGGTGGCCGTCAAGCGTGGCGAGATGATTGAGCGCGAGCGCTCGCGCCACCCCGAAGCCGTGGACGAGCCATTCATCCACATGCCGTCGCCAACGATCGCGCCAATGATTGTGTCGTTCGGCGTGATGGTGGCAGGCTTTGGCGCGCTGTACCGCTTTGTCTCAGAAGACGTGCCGGTGCCGTTCCTGGCGCTGATCGGCATCGCGATTATGGCGGCAGGCATTTTCCGCTGGGTGAAGGACTCGCACGCTGACGCGCTGCACTAGCCTGAGCAGAACCACACACCGAGAACCAAGAACCTGCTTGCCTTACACGCACAGGTTCGCGGTTCTCGGTTCCAAAGTTCGCTCTCAATCGAGGAGCTACGCATGAGCCAAGTTTCCACAGCATCGGGGCACGCGCCGGCCGGGCATGGCGCTCACGAAGCGCACGGCGCGCACGCAACCTCGATGCACGTCGATAGCCGCAAGCTCGGCGTCTGGGCCTTTATCGGCTCGGAAGTCATGTTCTTTGCGGCGCTGATTACGGTGTACCTGATCTACAAGCCGCGCAACCTGGCCAACGGCGGCCCCGATCCGAAACATGTGCTGGGCATTGGCGTCACCAGCGTGCTGGCCGCCATCCTGCTGGCCAGCTCGGTGACGATGGTGCTGGCGCTGGCGGCCTCGCGCCGCGGCGACCGCCGGCAGTTCACGATCTGGATGCTTTCGACCGCCGTGCTGGGGCTGTGCTTCCTGGGCGGCCAGGCCTTCGAGTTCACCGAGCTGATCGCCGGCGAAGGCATTACCATGTCGACCAGTATGTTTGGCGAAACGTTCTTTATTCTCACGGGCTTCCACGGCACCCACGTGGCGATTGGCGTGATCTGGCTGCTGGCAACCTTCTTCAAGGTGCGCGCCTACCCCAACTCGTCCGAGAACGTGATGGATATCGAGCTGGCCGGCCTGTACTGGCACTTCGTCGACCTGGTGTGGGTGGGTATCTTCACGATTATCTACCTGATGCCCGACTTTGCGCCGGCCGCCGAGATGCTGTTCTTCCACTTCCACCTGTAAGGAGCGTATCGCAATGGCTGAGAACCACAACGAGGAGCATGCGCCACGCTTCTACCTGATTGTCGGCGCGGTGCTGGCGGTGATTACGATCGCGGAGGTGCTGGTGACATTTGTGCCAATGCCGCAGATCGTCCTGCTTGCCATCCTGATGATTATGATGGTGGTGAAGGGCGCGGCCGTGGTTATGTTCTTTATGCACCTGCGCGGCGACGCCAATGTCTTCAAGTTTCTGTTTATCGCCCCGCTGATTATGGCGACGACGATGCTGCTTGCGATGCAAGTGCTGTTCAGTGGCCACGTTGGCATTGGCGGCTAGTTGGCGCAGCTAACAGGCGAGAAGGTGGCATGGCGGCGCTTCGGCGCTCACTGTGTCACCTTTTCGCCTTTTCGGGAGTTCGTGGTATGTTCGCATGGAATTGGGACCCGACCATTCTGATCGGGCTGGCGCTGCAGGCCGGCGCGTACCTGCTGTGCATCGGGCCGCTGCGCAAGTATTTCCCCGGCTCCGAGCCAGTGTCGCCTGCGCGCGTGCAGACCTTTCTGCTGGGCTCGCTGGTGCTGTTTATTGCGCTGTGCTCGCCGATCGAGACGCTGGGCGACGGCTACCTGCTTTCGGCGCATATGGTTCAGCACCTGCTGATGACGCTGATTGCGCCGCCGCTGCTGCTGCTGGGCACGCCGCGCTGGCTGTTCCGCCCGCTGCTGCGCCTGCCGCTGGCGCTGCCGATTGGGCGCTTCATCACCAACCCGGTGTTTACCTTCCTGAGCTACAACCTGGTGTTTGCGATCTGGCATACGCCAGCCTACTATGAGGCTACGCTGCGCAGCGTGCCGATCCACGTGCTTGAGCACGCGCTGTTTTTTGGCACCGCGACGCTGACGTGGTGGCCGATCTTCAGCCCGATGAATGAGCTGCCGCGCCTGCCCGACCCGGCCCAGTGCCTGTACCTGTTTCTCGAATCGCTGCCGCCGACGATCCTGGGCGCGCTGATTACCTTTGCCAGCTGGGTGCTGTACCCGACCTACGGGCGCGCGCCGCGGGTGTGGGGTCTTTCGGCCGGGCTGGATCAGCAGATCGCCGGCTTGATCATGTGGATCCCGGGCGCGCTGGTCTTCCTGGGGGTGCTGACGGTGGTGTTCTTCCGCTGGTTCAATAACGACGACTACGTGCCCAGCCACGACTCGTGGCCGGCGGCGCAGTAGTGCGCTTGGAAGGCGCGACCTTGCTATGTCGATGAGCTTGCCGCTGCGCCGCGCCCGCACGCTGGCGCTCACGACTCCGGCGCTGTTTCTGCTGGTGCTCCTCGCCGCCTTGCTGCCGCGCGTGTTTACGCTCGATCGCCCGCTGACGGTCGACGAGGCGTACTTCTGGCAGAATCGCAGCGCAGCCTTTCTGCAGGCCCTCACGAGCGGCAACTTCGCCGACACAATCATCACCGGCCACCCGGGCGTGACGACGATGTGGCTGGGCAGCCTCGGCATCCTGCTCGAGCGCGCGCTGCAGGCGCTGGGCGTGATTGGCCCTGCTACGCCACCCACCCATCTGGCGCTGCTGCGCCTGCCGGTGGCCTGCGC
>LJCR01000485.1 GCA_001399705.1 Kouleothrix aurantiaca | reverse complement strand
GTTTCTGGTCGATCTGCGCTGGTTCGAAGCCGTGCCCGTCGTCGTCGATGGTCAGCTCGATCTGTTCGGGCAGGCAGCGCAACTGCACCGCCACATGCTGGGCGTTGGCGTGGCGCGCCACATTGTTTAGCGCTTCCTGCGCGATGCGGTACAGCGCGACCTGCACGTCGGGCGGCAGCTGGCACTGCCCTTCAACGGCAAGCGTCACAGGGATGCGCGTCCGTCCGGTGATCGCTGCGGTGAGCTGGCCAAGCAGATCGCCCAGCCCGATCTCGATCAGCGAGGCCGGGCGTAATTCCAGCAGCAGCGTGCGCATTTCGGCCAGCGCGCCGCGAGTGAGCTGGCGCAGTTCTTCCAGGCGGCGCAGCCCTTCATCGGCGTTGCGCTCCCAGATGCGCGGCAGCACATCGGCGATCAAGGATGTTGAAAATAATGTCTGAGTCACGGCGTCGTGCAAGTCGCGCGCGAGGCGGCTGCGCTCGGCGGCCACAGCAGTTTGCTCGGCTTGAATGCGTAGTCGGGCATTTGCAATCGCCAGCGCGCCCTGGTCGCTGAACGCCATAGCAATTTCGACTTCTTCGCCAGAAAAATCGTGGGGCTGATCGTAGTACAGCGCGATCGCGCCATAGACTTCGTCGCGCACCAGCAGTGGCACGGCCAGCAGCGTGCGCGTTTTGTAGCCAGTATTTTTGTCGGTGCGGTCGTCGAAGCGCGTGTCCTGCTGGACATCGTTCACAATGACGGAGCGGTCGTGTTCCACGACATAGCCGGCCAGCCCAGCGCCGCGTGGCAGCCGCTGGCCGAGCAGTTGCTCGCCGACGGTGCCGGTGGTGTAGGTAAATACCAGCTCGCCAGTTTCCTCATCAACCAGCAGGAGCGATGACTCTTCGGCATCCAGAAGCTCGGTGACCTGCTCGATAATCAGCTTGGGCACGCGCTCGGTGTCGAGCGAAGATGTGAGCGTGCGGCCAATGCGGTTGAGGGTGGTGAGCTGGCGGGCCTGGCGCTCGCTGCGCTGGTAGAGCTGGGCATTTTCCAGCGCCACAGCCGCCTGCGCGGCAATTGTGGTAAGCACCTCGATCTGCTCGACGCTGTACTGGTAGCCGGGCCGGTAGCTGCTGATCGACATCACGCCAATCAGCCGGTCGCGCGAGAGCAGCGGCACGCCAAGCCAGGCGCGCGAGTTGTGGTAGCCGTCGAAGGGGCGCGGCTGCACGCCACGCCGCCGGCATTCCTCGGCATAATCGGCGGTGTGGAGCGGCTGGCGCTCGCGCACGACCACGCCGGCCAGGCCCACCTGCGACGACCAGCGCAGTTCCTGGCTTTGCCGCACGCCATCGTAGACGAGGTAGGCCAGATCGAGATCGCCCGTGGTATCGTTGTAGAAGGCTAGAAAGAATACCGGCGCATCGACAAGCTGGCGCGTGGCGGTGTAGATCGCCTCCAGCAGCGTATCGGGGTCGAGCACGCCGTTGAGCAGGCGGCCAATATCGTTCAGGGTATGAAGCTGCGCGACCCGGTCGTCGCGGCGCGCGGCCATGTCGATCAGCGCGAGCGGGGCGGCGGCCTGGCTGGCCAGCATGGCAAGCGCGCCAGCAATTTCTTCATTCCACTGCGGCTGCTCGGCATACAACCAGCCAAGCAGCTCGGCGCGGGCGTGCAGCGGCACAAAGCAGGCCAGAGCCTGGTCCGCATCCCAGCGCACAACAGTTTGCCCGTTGTAGAGCTGCTGCTCTTCGCTTGCGGTAGGGGTTTGGATGGCTTCGCTGCCGCTGGCAAGAAGTTGGTGACCGTCGCCAGTACGCCAGACAACCTGCGCTTGCTGCGCGCCGGCCAAGCTTTCGATAGCAGCCACGCAGAGGCGCGCCCATTCGCCCAGCGTGCGCGCCTGGGCCAAAGCCACGGTAAATTGCTGGTTAAGCTGGCTCAGCTCCATATCAACTGGTGTGACGTGTGCCATCGTAGCTCCGGCTCGGATGCATTCAGTAAATATAGGGTTTTCATCTTACCAGATTTACCAGTCTTTGACAAAGGTTTTTTGCAATTTTGTAAAAAGTTTTAAATATTCAGAGCGACTTTGTGCGCATATGTGTCGTTTTGGGGCGTGTAAATGCACTGATATCCCGGCTCGCGCGATTGTGCCCGCGCTAAAATAATCACTGCGGTTCGCAAGAGCAAGGGATCGGGCTGTGCCAAAGGTTCCAAAACTTAAAAGCAACCCCGGCTTTGCCTGGCACTGCCTGAATACTGCTATACAAAGCCATATCCGCTCCGCCGATGGGCGGCGCGCCAGTTTGACTCGCGGGCAGGAGATTGGTATAATCGGCGTAACCGTTCGTTTTTTCACAGATTACGCGCCAGGAGGCCAGTACGATGGACCCGGTTACCTACCTAACGACCTTTTCCTCCGATTTTGGAGCGCTTGAATGGCTCTACCTGGTTGCACAGGTGGTGCTGGCAGGTGCCGGGGCGTACCTCGTTTTCTTGCGCGCCGAGCCGCACCCGGTGCGCCGCGAAGCCTCGCGCACGCTGGGCTACGCCTTGCTGGCGCTTGGCGCGCTGGGCCTGCTGTTTGGCATCCTGCGCCTGGTTCCGGTGCAGATCTTTACCATGCCAATCTGGTTCACGATTGCAACGGTGCTGGAGTTGGTGCTGGCTGCCTACGCCGCCTACTTCCTGCTGTCGGTGCTGCCCGGCCGGGTTGCCGCCTACGACGCTTCGAACCGCAAGGGCGGCCGCCGCGGCCCCAGCCGTCCGCAGCCGGCGCTTCAGGCGAACAGCGCCAACAGCACGCCAGCGATCAGCGCCCCGCGCCCGCCCGCGATGACAACCCGCCGCGATGCGCGCCGCGACCGCAAGCGCCGCTCGAAGTAAGTTCTGCCCTCTGTAAAGCAAACAGGCGGAGCCGGCTGGCTTCGCCTGTTTGTTTGTGCGATGTTCAGGTGAAAATTATTTGAACATGCGTGCATCGAGCAACGCCGCAATCGCCATTCCCATTCCTCTGTCCCCGCCCCCTCGTGTTACCCTGTGCTGCCCGGCACAGCGTACAGGCGCTGATACGCGCCATAGTAGCCGTACACCAGCTTGACGTAATTGCGCGTTTCGTTGTAGTCAATCGCCTCGGTGAAGCGGTCGGGGTCGGCGACGCGTGTGCCGCCAGCCCAGCGCTGCGCGTTGCCCGGCCCACCGTTGTAGGCAGACAGCGCGGCCTGCAAGCTGCCTTCCATGGTTTCGAGCTGGTGGCCCAGGTAGAACGCGCCAAAGCGAATGCTCACCGCCGGGCGGTACAGGTCGTCTTCGTGGAACTCGGGCACCTGCAGGTTTTGCGCGATTCCCTGCGCGGTGGAAGGCATGACCTGGGCGAGGCCGCGCGCACCGACCCACGAGGTCGCGCCGGGGTTGAACAGGCTTTCCTGCCGCAGCATCGCGTAGAGCGCCGGCGGATCGAGATTGCGCTCGCGGGCCTGGGCAAGCAGCACATCGCTGTAGGGCGTGGGGAAGATCAGGCGGCGCAATGCCTCGGGCGCGTGCGCAAAGCTCGCGTCGGGGCCAGCGTGCGCCAGATCTTCGGCGGCTTTGAGCGCGATATAGGGC
>LJCR01000484.1 GCA_001399705.1 Kouleothrix aurantiaca | reverse complement strand
GCACCCCACTGCCAAAGCAGTATGCCGCTGAGGTCGCCGCATGAGTATGGTATCATGCGCTCAGCTACACGCCTGGTGATGCAGGTGTGGGGTCAGCACCCGTGTAAGTGTTCCAGCACTTGCACGGGTGTGTTATTTCTGCGGCTGATTTTACCTCAATATTGAGATAAAATCAAGATTATGATTTGCTTTCATCTTCCTCGTGCCGAATATAACGGCTGGCGAGATACACTTCGACTGCTTTTCGGGTTGTTGCCCACTGCGAACCAAATTTTACAGCTTTCAGGCGACCTTTTCTGGCATATGTGCGCAGCGAGTGGTAGCTAAGGCCAGCCTCGGCAGCCAACTCTTTAAGTGGCCGCAACTCCCCTACTTTTAAAGGGTCATATTCTGGTTGTGTGTTGTCGGGCTCGTCATGCGTCATATGGCTATGGTATGCGATCCTTCAGGGTGAGTCAATGGATCTCCACGTCCTGCTCATAGGTGAATTTGTACATGCATCTGCTTGCCACTCACCTAACTCGCAAAAATGCACAAAAATTGGTGCCCGAAAAATAGCTGGTGGTGCGTTCAATAGACGAAAAGAAAATGTGCAGAAAGCGCCAGCGAGTGGGCAGGGGAATTTGCGATATTAATGGTGAAGCGCGATTTTGGCCAAATTCGCAATGAACGTTGCCCCACTGGTCAGTCATTTGCACAGTATACGGCTTCCCAATGCGGAAATCTGCACAGACACTGATACGACAATGTGCACACCACTGCCCCGCTATGAAGGGGTTTAAAACCCTGATTCATCGATGAATCAATACTTACTGAGTGGGCATTCAAGCAAATGCCCCGCTATGAAGGGGTTTGAAACTTTTTCTTGTAGGTCTGGCCGTGCGCGCAGATGATGGTTCAAAGCATTGTCCCCTTGTGAAGGGGTTTGAAACTCAGCGCCTCATCGACGCCCACGAGCATTTCATAGGTGTTCGAGCAAATGGGCCGCTATGAAGAGGTTTGAAACTTAGGCCGAATGTAGCCCTCAACCCGCAGCGGCACGCCACCAACGTTCGAGCAAATGCCCCGTTACGAAGATACGGTATTGATTGTCAAGTGGGAATATGTGATGCTCTTCCAGTTTGCCTGCGGCGGCCTGCACCGACCTGCCCACAACAAGCTTTCCCACCGACCAATCGCTGCGCGCACCTTCACCGCTGTGCCACTGGATTGTGGACAGCTCCGCGCAGGCGTTGCCTTTTGCGTCTTGCCTCACCTGGTCGGATTACCCGCTGTGCTCTCTGTAGTGCGGGTCAAACTCCTGTCCTTTTGTCACCACCGCATACGCCAAATACAACAACTTGCGCGCACACGCACAGCGCGCCACTTTCGTCGGCTTGCCCGCTGCTCGCAGTCGCTCATACTGTGCGCGTATCACTGGATTGTAGCGTGCCGCACTCAACGTCGCCATATACAATGCCGTCCGCAAGCGTGCGTTTCCAGCGTGCCCAATCTGGCGTCGTCCGCGCACACTCGTGCCCGACTCGTGCGCCAGCGGCACCAGCCCGGCATACGCGGCTGCGGCTTCCGCCGAAGCGCAGGCGGTAAAGTTCACTGTGCTGACCAGCAACCAGGCGCTTGTGACCAGTCCCACACCGCTGATGCTCGCGAGCAAGCCTGCCGTCTCAGCCCAGGCGCCTTCTTGCAACACCGTCGCAATCTCTCGCTCCAGGCTCTGCAGCTGGCGGTCGCATTCGGCCACCACCTTATCCAAAGCCGTCAGCGCGGCCTCGATGGTGACTGGCCACTGCTCAAGCGCGTGGCGCTGGTTGCGTGCCTGCTGACGCATCGTCAGCAAACCATCGCGCACCAGCAAGCGCTGGCGCAGCTCGTGGTAGACCTGCTCGGGCGGGCTCCAGCGTGGCGGCTGTCGCTCGGCGGCAAACTGGGCCAGCATCTGCGCGTCCAGGGCATCCGTTTTGGCGCGACGCGGCAGCGAGCGCAAGAAGTTATGTGCGTGCGCCGGATTGACGACACTCACAGCATAGCCGGCTTGGTGAAGGGTGACGGCGAGCGTAATCCAGTAACTCCCGGTGGCTTCGAGCACGATCAGCGTCTGGGCAGCCTCCACGCCAGTACGGGCGAGGGCTGCCTGAAAGGCTGTAAAGCCGTCAGGGGATTGGCTGAAAGTCTGAGCGCGTCCACGAGCCGGGCCACTCAGGGTCCAGGCGGAGGCGAAGGAAGTTGCGGCAATGTCGACGCCGACAAACAGGCGATAGGAAGGCGCAGACACGAGCATAGTCCACCTCACAGCACAAATGGATACCAAGCTCCAGGGCAACACCCATCGTTCCTCGTGATACGTGGTCAGAGCCACACGATACGGTACTGACTCAGGTTGCCCGCAGTGGTGGGGGCTAATCTCCGTCACGCGGTCACTGCCGCTAGGGGTCTGGCAGCCACACCACCACCGTGGAACATCACTAGTATACGAGGGGTTTGAAACTAGACTGCAGGTTGGGTGGTTGGTTGGGTCAGATACTCCGTTCGAGCAAATGCCCCGCTACGAAGGGGTTTGAAATCGCGCCGCTCTTTTGGCTGCTTTTTACGGGCCATGTGTACAATGAATTGCCCCGCTACGAAGGGGTTTGAAACTTGGCGGCGATATTGATGTCTGCCGAGATCGCCAGCCCTCTCAGTACACAAAGAACGCCATGGCAAACTACTGCCTGGCGTTTTCTTTCTACCCTCCTCCTTCCCGGAAAATACGACCCAAAGTCGTTGCAAATTCCCCAACCAAAAATTGCGCGAGCCCCGTTTAGTAGTTGAAGAACCCAAAAAAGAAAATCCAAGGGTGCGCCACGTCGCAAATGCGACGCGTACATCTGCTACACTGAAGTACGCCTGCCACATGCTGGTGGCACCGCGCCGCGCAAGGGAGGGAAGGATGACCGAGCTTCTGACCCCACCGGCTCACACCGCACTCAGCGGGCTGGAGCTACCGATCGCGCGCCTGCGCGTGACGCTGCGCCTGCTCGACGCGACAACCCTGCCGCCATACAAAGGCGCGATGCTGCGCGGCGGCTTTGGCTACGCCTTTCAGCGCGCTTCCTGCCCACAAAGCTGCTGGGGCCACTCCGACTCCTGCGCGGTGGGCGCGCTCTGCCCCTACCGCTGGATCTTTGAGACGCCGCACCCTCCCGGCGTCGCGCACCTGCACGATCTTCAGGATATTCCGCGCCCGTTTGTGATCGAGCCGCCGCTGGATCAGAAGCGCGCCTACGCTGCCGGCGACGCGCTGGAGTTCGGGTTGGTGCTGTTTGGCCGCGCCATCGACCACCTGGCCTATTTTCTGTATAGCTTCGAGCAGCTTGGGCGCATGGGCCTGGGCCGCGAGCAGGCGCGCGCGCGGCTGGAGCGTGTTGAGGTGCTGCGGCCCTGGGAGCCGACCGGCGTGGCGGTGTATAGCGAGGGCCGCGCCACTGCCGAGGCGGCGCGATTGCGGGGTGACAGCGTTGGCTACATCTATAACGCGGCCTGTATTGCCGAGCGGGCGGCGCGACTGCCACGCGACCTGCGCATAAGTCTGCCTACGCCCCTGCGGATCAAAGCTCGCGGCG
>LJCR01000483.1 GCA_001399705.1 Kouleothrix aurantiaca | reverse complement strand
GGTTTGTATGATGTTACAGCGCTGGTGCTAACGTCATTCAATCGTTTATTAGCGTTGCGCATGACCTTGCTGCTTGCGCTACCCACGATCGCCGCACTTCTCTACGCGGCTTGGCATGCGCTCCATGCCGAGCCAGAAGAAACAATGCAAGGCACTGGTATAGTGCGGCTGGCACTTTTGGGCCTGTCGGCAAGCTGGCTGGCGTGGTACACTCTGCTTTCGGTTGGTGTGCCACGTTATCTGTTTCCAGCGACATTTTTTGGCAGTATGTTTGTAGCTGCGCTGCTTGATGACATTACCGGCGGATTTGCGCCTGGCGCAACTTTGCAGCGCGCATCGCTGCTGCTGCGCGGCCGCTTGAGCTGGCAAACCGTGGCTACCTGGCTGATGCTGCTCACAGTGCCACTGATGTGCGCAATCACGCTGCTCACGTTGAATCGCTACTACCTGACAAACAGTAATCCCACTGCGCAGCAGACGGCTGCCTGGCTTGCTAGCGCGCCCCTGCCGGGCACCGTAGAAACCTATGAAAGTGAGCTGCACTTTCTGCTTGATCGGCCGTACCACTACCCGCCCGATCAACTGCATATCCAGCTGAATCATCGCAGTTTGCTTCATGAAGACATTGCCATCGACTACGACCCCTTGGCAGCTGACCCTGACTATTTAGTTGTTGGCCAGTTTGCCCGTGAGAATCATTTGTACGATCCAGCGATTCAGCGCGGCGACTTTCGGCCAGTTCAGACATTTGGCGGTTACACGGTGTATGTGCGTGCCCGTTAAGTACCATAGCGCTTTGGTATAACGTTATACAGAGGAAGACGGAATGCGACCCTCGCTCACCCATAATTCATCGCAGCAATCGTTGTTGGGCCAAGTGCGGGCGTGGCTGGAAACGCGCGACCAGGCATGGCTTTGGGCGCTTAAGCTGTATTTGGGCTACCGAGTGCTTTTCAGCGCGTGGTGCGCCTGGGTTTCGGCTGCGCTGCCTACATCGTCAGCCGAGGCCGCGATTGGCCTGTGGCCGGGAAATGCGCCGCTCGGCGCCTGGATCGAGCGCGTGCTGATCTGGCCAAGCGTGCGCTATGACGTGTACTGGTATATTGGTATTGCCGAGAAAGGGTATGAATTCCGCGAGGGCGGCACAGCGTTTCACCCTCTCTACCCATTGCTGATTGCTGGTCTGGGCCGCATTTTTGGCGGCGATTACGTTCTGGCAGCCTGGCTGATCGCGCAGGTGTGCTGCGTACTGATGCTGGTGCTGCTGTACAAGCTCGTACTGCTCGATTACGATGCTGGCGTTGCCCAGCGCACCACGCTCTTCCTGTTGGGCAGCCCGCTGGGCTTTGCCTTTCTGATCCCCTACACCGAATCGCTGCTGCTGCTCTGTATCGTTGGGTCGTTTTACGCGGCGCGGCGCGGGCGCTGGATTCTGGCGGGCGTGGCGGGCGCGTTTGCCGCGCTGACCAAGCAGCCCGGCGTGGTTGTGATGCTGCCGCTGCTGTGGGAACTCTGGCAGCAGCGCCGAACGCTGCGCGCGAGCGGATGGTGGCCGTGGATCTTGCCGCTGACCGGGATTGCGCTGGTGCCGTTCGGCCTGCTGGCATTTCTGGTCTACCGCGCCACGCTGGGCGATATGGCGTTTACGCTCAGCAGCCCGCTTTCGCTCATCGATGCGCTGCTGGTAACGCCATCGTACCGTGATGTGTGGGGCGAATATTTTAGCTGGCCATGGGAGAACTTATTCTTTGCGCTTGAGCAAATGCAAACCAGGCCATATTTTTACCTTGTGGTGAATACCTGCATTATGGCAATCGCTACGGTTCTGGTGCTGTATACCATGCTGCGGACACGACCTTCCTACGCAATCTACAGCGGATTTTTGCTGCTGATGAACTTATCGATTGTATACCCAATTTGGCCGTATATGGGCATCATTCGCCGGTATACCATCATCTTCCCGCTCTTTATTCAGCTTGCGCTCTGGGGGAAATCACGCTGGGTTACAGCCGTTATTCTGATCGTCAATACTATTCTGTGGGTGTATATTAGCGAAGCATATGTGCGCATGGCGTTTGTGCCATAGCACTGTTCTACGTCAGAAATGATCAATGAAGCGATATTTTGAAATACAACACCCCGACGCAGGCGCAAAGCCATTGGTTCGGCCAAGCATAGTATGGATCATGGTGGCAGTACTGTGTGTTCTTGGCGTGCTGCAAATTGGGCTAGCCTGGGGCGAGATTGTTTCCAGCGGCATGGATATCCAGCAGGATTTTATTGCTGCCCAACGTTTGCGCGCAGGTGAGGATATTTACACGCCAATCGCACCAGCCGAGGTGGCAGCGCTGGGTGTGCATGAGGAATATGGCGTGGGAATGCGCCTGAACGTCCACCCGCCGCTGACCGCGCTTGTGTTTGCCCCGCTGACGCTCTTGTCGTTCCCGGCGGCGGCGCTGCTGTGGACGCTTGGCTCGGTGGCGATGTTGTTTGGCGTCGTCTGGCTGCTGGTTGCCGAGTTTGAGCTGCCGCTGCGCGGGCCGTGGCGCTTGCTGGTGCCGCTGCTGCTGCTGAACTGGTATCCGGTCTGGCAGCATTTGCACGTTGGCCAATTTACGATTCTGCTGCTGGCGATGATTGTTGGCGCGTGGTGGTGCGAGCGCCACGGCCACCCATGGATCGCGGGCCTGCTCCTGGGCGCTGCAACGATGCTTAAGATCTACCCGGCGCTGCTGCTGGGCTACGCGCTGCTGCGCGGGCGCTGGCGCGTACTCGGTGGCGCGGCGGGGTGCATGCTGGTGCTTCTAGCGGCGCAGATGGCGGTGAACCCGCAGCACTGGGCCGAGTATTTCGGCCAGGTGGCGCCGGCAAATGCCGCGACATGGATGCCGAACGCGCGCAACGCCTCGCTGGCGACGATTAGCATGCGGCTGTTTGTGGGCAGCGACGAGGTGAGGCCGTTCTTCATGATGCCGCAGCTTGAGCTGCCGCTGCGCGCCGTGCTGTATGGCGCTGCCGGGGCGCTGTTCGGTTTGGTGCTCTGGCGGCGCCGCGTGGAGCCCGACCTGGGCGGTGAGTATAGTTTAGCCCTGAGCGCTATTGCGCTGCTGTCGCCGCTCAGCTGGGATCACGCGTTTATTTTCCTGCTGATGCCATTCGCCTATATCTGGCAGCAGGCGCGCGTGCAGCCCGGCCCATGGCGGCGCTGGGCACTGGGGCTGGTGCTGGCGGCGCTGGGGCTCTCGCTCTTCCCTGCCGAGCTAGTGTTTGCGAACCTGAAGCGCGCGTTTCTGCTCCAGCAGATGCCGCCGTGGGTGCATTTCCATGCAGTGGGCGTGTGGGTGCTGCTGTGCGGCTACGCGGCGACGCTGATCGCGCTCTGGCCGCGCCCGGCGCCTGCAAGCGAGCCGAGGTAGTATGTTTGAACTATTGCGCTCGATCTTTCAGATCGACTGGGATATTTTCATGGCCGGGGCGCAGTCATGGCTCCAGGGCCAGAGCCCCTACGCGCGCCTGGCATCGCCAACGTTTGGGAACTTCGGGCCGGGCGCGTTTGCCTACCCGCCAACGGCGCTGCCCTGGCTGGCGCTGTTTGTGCCGC
>LJCR01000482.1 GCA_001399705.1 Kouleothrix aurantiaca | reverse complement strand
GTGTTCGTCAGGTTCTGGAAGGTATACTTGACGACCAGGAAGTTCTGGTTCGGCACCATCGCGTACTGCTTGGTGACCTGCACCGGCACGCCTGCGCCGTTGTAGTTCAGGTAGCGCACGGTCAGCGTGCCGTCACTTTCCATCCAGGCTTCCGAGTCGAAGGCGTGGGCGTTGTTGTACTTGGTGGCGCTGGTTTCGTCGCGGAAGAAGCCGGTGGCGTCGTTGAGCTGGTTGGTGCCCCAGTCGCCGCTCCAGTGCAGCTCGGCCAGGCGCGGCCCATAGGTGCCGGTGTCGGCCGGGCTGAGCTTGCTGGCCATGTGAATGCCGACGATGTTGCTCCAGTTGTTCATCCACAGGCTGGTGGCCGATCGCGCCGCCGGGGTGGTTTGCTCCAGCACGACCATGTTGTCGAGGTTGATCGCGCCGGTGTTGCCCGCGCCATCCCATAGTACCACCGAGTGCAGGCCCGCCGAGAGCTGCACGGTTGTCTCAACCGTTTCCCACATATCCCAGTTGTACAGCGGGCGGAAGGAAAGCGTGCCCGCGCTCGCGCCATCGACGAACAGGCCGCGTGTGGCACTTGAGCCGGCGTTGGCGTAGCGGAAGCGCAGGGTGTAGGTGTCGGCGGCGGGCGCGCTGACAATAAACGATACGCCGGTGTTGGTGGTGGCAAAGCCATCGACAAAGCCGGTGCCGGTGTAGCCGAGGTGGTTGCTTGCCACTGTGGTGCTGCTGCGAATGCCCGACTCAGCCTCGTACTGGCCGCCACCCGGCGCGGCGACGCTGAGCTTCACATACACCATGTCCCAGTAGGTCAGGCTGGGCACAGTGAAGGAAATATAGCTGCCGCCCGCGTCGCTGCCGGTGGTATAGCTCAGCGACGCGCTCGCGCCGTGCTCGATCTCGGGGCTGGCGACATACACGCCGCTCACGGTGCTGCCCTGGCCAAGGTAGTATTTCACCGGCAGGTTGCTCAGCGTGCTCGGCGCGGCGGCGGCGTTGCGCCACTGGTTGTCGTTGCCCAGCAGGTTGATCAGGTGAATGGCGTCGTAGCCACTGGCGTGGCGCAATTGCGTCCAGATCGTGCCGCCCGAGCCGTCGCCGCTGGTGGTCTGCCCGGTGATCTTCACGAACTGCGAGCCGTTGTCGGCGTTATGCACGCTTGGGTCGAACAAGAGGTTTTCGTAGGCGGTGATGAAGTCGTAGTGCTCCTTCATCGCGGCCAGCAGGCCCGAGCGCATCTGCTTGTAGTTGTTCGGGAAGTAGGGGTGCGCCAGCATCTGGTCGCGGTTGCCAAGCTCGATGTGCGTCGCGCCGACCGCCGCCATCGCCGCATCGGCCAGGCGCACGCCCGGCTCGTCGAAGGTGCCGAGCACCAGGTTGTCGAGGTTGAACGCGCCGGAGTTGCCCGCGTCGTACGCAAGCTTGACGGTGTGCGTGCCGGCGGTGAGGGTCACCACTGTATAGGCATCGTACAGCCACGAATCCCAGCTGGGCGTGCCGCTGCCGTCACGCGTCGGGTAGAAGGTCAGCGCGCCGTTGCTTGCGCCATCCACATAGACCGTGCGCGTGGGCAGGTTGGTGGTGCCGTTGCCGTAGCGGAACACCAGCGCATACTTGCCGGCCTCGGGGACTGTCACCGAGAACTGGACATAATCGCCAACCGCGTCGAATCCATCGACAAAGCCGGTGCCGGTGTAGCCGGTGTGATTGGTGTTGGTTGTCACGCCGTTGCGGGTGGCGGTTTCGGCCTCGGTGCGCGGCCCGTTATCTTCGTAGTAGTTCATGTAGGCGGCCAGCACCACGGCCTTGTTGCCATCCAGCGTCTTGAAGGACGTCACTTCGTCCTTGAGGTTCTGGTACGTGGTCGAGTTTTCCCACTGTTCGCTGTAGTCGAAATCGTTATTGGCGAAGTGCGCG
Organism: Kouleothrix aurantiaca; assembly: GCA_001399705.1. Taxonomy (GTDB): domain Bacteria; phylum Chloroflexota; class Chloroflexia; order Chloroflexales; family Roseiflexaceae; genus Kouleothrix; species Kouleothrix aurantiaca. The sequence goes on along the minus strand of LJCR01000482.1, from coordinate 1,683 downwards.
ACGTTGTACGCGCCCCAGGTGCCAACGCCGCCGTTCACGATGTTGTAGGTAACTTTTTTGCCGGCCGGGAAGGCGGCTTTGATGTTGTTGACATAGCCGGCGAAGGTGTTCGGCAGGTCGACCGGCTGGCCGCTGTAGTCTTTCTTGTTGTCGTTCTGGCCCAGCTGGTCGAGGTGCATGCCGTCGAAGCCATTGTTCAGCGCGTCGTTGAACTGGCCGGAAATATAGCTCTGCCAGTTGCTGTTGGCCGGGTTGAACATGTACATGTGCGTGGTTGGGAAGGCATCGCCAAAGTTGAAGTTCCACTGGTTGGCGTGGCTGGTGTCGTCATACAATCCCCATTGCGGGTCCACGCCGGATGTAGCCTGGTAGTTATCGAGTGCGCCATAGATGATGTCGTAGGCCATGGCCGACATGTTGAGCGTGTGCGCAGCGCTGATCTGGTTTTGCAGCGTCGCCCAGTTGATCGTCTTGCCGCTCCAGTCGGTCCAGCTTGGGTCAATCGTCCCGCCGGTGCGCTTGATCAGTTTTTCGTGCCGCCACATCCAGTCGTAGAACTGAATGGCGTTGATGTGGTAGTTGCGCGCCAGCTCCTGCATGTTTGCCGTGCTGGTGGCCGCCGACTCGCCAGTCGGGTATTCGGTCATGTAGCCATAGCGCGGGAAGCGCGTCCAGTTGCTCGACACGTCGATCGCGGAAGCGCCGTAGTCGGCGGTGCCGGCGCGCACTTCCACATGGTAGCCCTGGTAGTCGGTGGCGGGCGTCGTCCAGTTGAACGTAAAGCTGGCCGGCACATTCGGGCTGAGCGTGACGGCCTGGCTGGCCGTGTAGCTGGTCGCCTCGTTGTGGGTGATGGTGAGGGCCAGCGAGCCGCTCCAGCTCGTGCCGGTTTTGTTCAAACATTCAACGGTAATAACTGCGGTGTTGCCGGGGTTGTAGCGCGCCTTATCGACATACACCTTGCTGATCAGGTTGCCGGTGATGGCGGCTTCGGCGGTGGGGGTGCGGAAGACAATGCCGTTGCGCGTGGGAATCGCAGCCGGCGCGACCAGGGCCAGAATAATCGCGAGCATCAGCCCAAAACGACCACGTCGTAACACAGAATACCTCCTCAGTGAGTATGCCTGCGGTATGCTGCCCACGGGCGGCAGCGTTGCGTGGAAGAGCCATATGGCCGAATTTAAACGGTTTAGCCGGGCGGCAAATCCCCCTTTCCTTGCATAGCAAAGCCCACCGATGGCGCAGGCCAGCGCGCGAGCCTCGCCGCTGAATGCCGAAGTATCGATGGCCGATGGTTGATATTTGGTTACTTCAGTGAACGAAAAAACTATAGTGGATGCCGTGTGGTTTGTCAAGACTCAAATTATTTCTGCAGCAATATATTGTTGGCAAATCGTGCGACCACGCCTGACAACGATGTCAGATTAGCGCATCGGAAAAGGCAATCGCGGTACCATCAGTGTTACGGCGCGCCTGTTCAACCGTGCGTTCAAAATTCCCTCTTGACAGCTCCCAGCGGTGCGTGATATTCTTCGTTCACCGAATAAAGAAACTTCAATCACTGAGCAAAGTAAGCTTATGTCGCTACGACTACGATCGGGCAACCGCCAGTTGATCCGCGAGATCAACCAGTCGCTTGTATTAAGCCTGGTGCGCGACCACGGCCCGATCTCACGTACCGAC
>LJCR01000481.1 GCA_001399705.1 Kouleothrix aurantiaca | reverse complement strand
CTGAAGGGGTTTGAAACGTCCAGGAGCCTGCGACAGGTCAACCGACTGGCTGAACTCCGCAGCAATGCCCCGCTCTGAAGGGGTTTGAAACATCTCCTGCGGCACGTTCTGGCCCTTGTGGAACTGGCTCCGCACCAATGCCCCGCGATGAAGGAGTTTGAAACGTGCAACATGAGCTTCCGCGTTCTGCTGGTTCGTCCGCTCCGCAGCAATGCCCCGCGATGAAGGGGTTTGAAACGTGAGGGCATCCTCGTTGTTATCGGCGCAGGGGGCCTCTCCGCACCAATGCCCCGCGATGAAGGGGTTTGAAACGCCCAGGGCGCTCTCGCTCACGGTGTACGTGCCGACCTCCGCAGCAATGCCCCGCTCTGAAGGGGTTTGAAACAAACGATAGTTCCATCCCACGTCCCTTTACACCGATCCTCCGCAGCAATGCCCCGCTCTGAAGGGGTTTGAAACATGCTTGCCTCAAGATCCGCGATCTCGTATTCGAGGACTACGCAGCAATGCCCCGCTCTGAAGGGGTTTGAAACTTGATGAGGTTCACGGCCTGCGGCGTCATGTAGTTGCTACGCAGCAATGCCCCGCTCTGAAGGGGTTTGAAACACCTTGATAGTGCTCAGCGAACCAAATGTGCGAAATGCTCCGCAACACTGCCCCGCTCTGAAGGGGTTTGAAACGTGGCACCCTCACTGAAGCCGAACAGCGCCACGAGGACTCCGCACCAATGCCCCGCTCTGAAGGGGTTTGAAACTATCCGGTGCATCCTCGCGGCCGTAGATTGCCTGAGGCGCTACGCGGCAATGCCCTGCTCTGAAGGGGTTTGAAACGTCCACGGGCCGTGGTCGGTCGATTTGTAAACCCCCACTCCGCAGCAATGCCCCGCTCTGAAGGGGTTGCGGGCGGACACGCAGGTCCGCCGGGACAACAGCAACGCAACGCGCCGCCTGGCAATGCCGGGCGGCGCTTTGTTATGGCTTTGCCTCTTTACATTGCGCACTGGCGTGCTATACTCGCGGCATGTCGAAGCGCATGAAAGTCTTTTTGATGCAGTATGTCCGGCGCGCGCTGCTGCTTGTGGCGGATGGCATCAAAGTTTTGTGCGAGGACGACAAAGAAACAGAGTAGTCGCCAGCCGTCGCGCTGTGTAGGCGTATGCAATACGCCCCGAGCATAGTCCGCGTTCTGGTAGGAAGCCCCGGCACGCCCCGCCGACCGCTTGCCGCGCGCTCGTTGTTATGCGAGCGCGTGCATGCCCTCAATCCTCGATCTGCCTCAATTTGCAAGCTATCTGCTCCCCTGGCAAGCGCGCTGCGCTCGGTACGCGCGCAACCGTGCCTACTACACTGGAAAAGCCTACGAAAATCTGAGCCAGTACGCGGCTGCGGCACAGCTCTACAACGGAACGAGAACACTGTTCTCGCCGCTGCGCCGCTGCGTGCGCGTGGATGTGGCGAAGGTGCCGGGCGGCTGGCTGCTGCCTGATTCGGCCTCGGCGTATACGCGCCGCGAGGTCGATTCGCTGCGGGTGAAAACGGGTGCGCTCGGAGCGTATGAGCGCTTTCTGCTGTATGGCGCGGTGGCGGGCGAGGCGGCGCTGATGCTGGCGGGGCGACCTGGTGCGCCGGAAATTATGGCGCTGCGGGCTGATGAAATTATCCTGGGCGAGCTGGGCGGCGCGCCGCTGGCGTTGATCATCAAGCGTCAACGGGTGGGGCTGCAAGTGCAGGAATATGCGCAAGCAATCACGCCTGAGTATGTGCAGGAGTTTGTCGAAGGCGCGGCGCGGCCGGCAATGCGAAACGCCTATGGCTATGTGCCGGTGCTGCTCGGGCAGTATGTCGCCGGCGAAGATGGGTGCGGCGAACCGGCATTCGGCGGGGTGCTGGAATTGCTGGATCGGGTCAACGAACTGGCCTCGCTGACTCTCGACGTGGTAGCGCGCAATGCTGAGCCGCTGCTGGTCGCAACCGGCGTGCAGGATATTGTGATGCAGCCCGGGCAGGACGCGATTAAGGAGCGCAATGCCGACGCGAAATTCTACACCGTGAACCCACAGCTGGCGATCGCGGAAACTTTGGAGCTGATCAGAGACGTGCGCAGCGAGTACAAAAGTCTGCTGCCCCAGCTGCATCTTGACGAGCTGCGCGTTCGCGGCGATCTGGCCTACGACACGGTAGTAACGATGCTCTCGGAGCTGGGCGATCATGTCATGGCGGTGCGCTCGGGCGTGGATCGGGCGGTGGGGACTGTCGAGCGCTGGATGCTGCACGCAACGGGTGGGGTGCCTGGTGACTACGGGCTGAACCCTGGCCGGCGCTGGCTGGCGCTGAGTGAGGCGCAGCAAATTGATTTGCAGCTGAAGCGCCTCGATCTGGAAGCGCGCGCGGCGGGGATGGTGGCGCATGGCTAAGCTGGTGGCGCTTTCGCTCGGCTGGGGCGTGCAGAGTTTCACGCTGGCCGCGATGGATGCGCTGCGGGCCTGCGAGTGCGAGGTATGCCAGCGCTGGAGCCTGCGGGACTTTCCACGCCTGGATGCTGCAATCCACGCAGATACGACGTGGGAGCGCGAAGCTACCTATACCTTCGCCTGGGCTATGTCGCCGTGGCTTCGCGAAAGAAATGTGGCGCTGTACACCGTCTCGGACGCGAAGCAGGCCGCACGTGTGGTCGAGCAATCCGATCCGCCGTTCTTCACGCTCGCGCCACAAGGAACAGGTTCGCCGTCGGCGCCGGCTGAACCTGGGAACAGCAATGTATTTATGCCGGCGTATAGCCTGGACGAGTCGGGCCGGCGTCTGACGGCGCGCAAGCGCAAGGGGCAACTCAAGCGACAGTGTACTGGCCGCTGGAAGATCGATCCCATCCGGCGAATGCTGCGGGCCATGATGCGCGAGCGGAAAATCAAGCGCGTGCGCGGGGCTGTCGAGCAATGGCTTGGGATCTCAATGGACGAGCTGGAGCGCTCGAAAGACTCGGATGTCCAGTACATCTATCACCGCTACCCGCTGCTGGAGCTGGGGATGTCGCGGGCCGATTGTAAGACCTGGCTGCGCGCTCACAATCTGCCGATCCCGCCGAAGAGTCGCTGTAAGTTCTGCCCGTACCAAGATCGAAACTCCTGGCGGCGGCAGCGTGCCATGGGCGGGCAAGATTGGGCGGTGGCGGTGCAGGTCGATGCGGCGATCAGGGATAAGCGCCCGCCGCATCCGCTGTTTGTGCATCGGGGCCGGCTGCCGCTGGAGCAAGCGGTTGAAATAATCCCGCTGGTGGCGCTGCCGCCCGAAGAGTCGGACGATGAGGATTTCAGCGAAGGCGCGGCGTGTGATAGCGGCTACTGCTTTATGTGATGGGCAAATGCTATTTGCCACTTACTTTGTATCGTACGAAACAACGGTGCTACTGCGCGGCAGGTTCGCGCTGGGCATAGATCGCCGGCTCACTCGCGGCAGGTTCGCGGGGGGCTCGGGTAGTAGCTCGCCAGGTGCGGGCGAAGGAGTACAACCATGTCGGATGACAAAACGGGCGCGGGGTACACCGATCTGGACGCTGCCAATGCGGAGATCGCACGGCTGCGCGGCGAAAATGCCGGGCGGCGGGTGGATAACCGA
>LJCR01000480.1 GCA_001399705.1 Kouleothrix aurantiaca | reverse complement strand
GAACCGCAGAACCGCAGAACTGAGAACCACGGAACCGAAGAACTGAGAACCGACGAAGAGCGATTGCTATACGCCCAGACTGCACGATTTGTACGGGCGCAGCTCGTCTTCGCCCCATCAAGAACCGCAGAACCGAGATTCTCCTTCTGTGCGCTCTGTGGCTCGTTTCTCCGCGCAGGCTTAACCTCCGATTCATCGCGCCTTGATGCCGCGCTGCTATCCTGCCCCGGCTACATTCTTGCTGACAGGGCTGTGCGCCCGCACCTCGCGGCGCAGAGAAGGAGAAGGGTATGCGCATTCTCATCCTCGGCGGCGATGGCTACCTGGGCTGGCCTACCGCGCTCCACCTTTCGCAGCGCGGCCACGAGGTCGCGGTGGCCGATAATTTTGCCCGGCGCGCGTGGGACCACGAGCTGGGCGCGGAAAGCCTGACGCCCATCCGCTCGCTGCACGAGCGCGTGGCGGCCTGGCGCAACATAAGCGGGCGCACGATCGGCATGTTCGTGGGCGACCTGTGCGACTACGCATTTCTTGAGGCGCTGGTGCGCGACTTTGCGCCAGAAGCCGTGGTGCATTTTGGCGAGCAGCGCAGCGCGCCCTACTCGATGATCGACCGCCGGCACGCCGTGTTCACCCAGCAGAACAACATCACCGGCACGCTCAACCTCCTCTACGCGCTGGCCGAGCACGCGCCCGACTGCCACCTCGTCAAGCTTGGCACCATGGGCGAGTATGGCACGCCCAACATCGACATCGAAGAAGGCTACATCACCATCACCCACAAGGGCCGCACCGACACGCTGCCCTATCCCAAGCAGCCCGGCAGCTTCTACCACCTCAGCAAGGTCCACGACAGCCACAACATCCATTTCTGCTGCCGCGTGTGGGGCCTGCGCGCCACCGACCTGAACCAGGGCGTCGTGTATGGCGTCGATACGCCCGAAATCGCGCTCGACGAGCGGCTGCGCACGCGCTTCGACTACGATGCCGTCTTCGGCACGGCGCTGAATCGCTTTCTGGTGCAGGCCGTCGCGGGCGAGCCGCTCACGGTCTATGGCAAGGGCGGGCAGACGCGCGGCTTTCTCGACATCCGCGACACGCTGGCCTGTGTTGAGCTGGCGCTTTTGCACCCGGCCGAGCGCGGCGAATTTCGCGTCTTCAACCAGTTCACCGAGCAGTTCGACGTGGCCGGGCTGGCGGCGGCGGTGCGCGAGGCCGCGCAGGCGTTTGGCATCGACGCGCCGATTGAGCACCTGCCAAACCCGCGCGTCGAGCGCGAAGAACACTACTACAATGCCGCCAACACGCGCCTGCGCGATCTGGGTTTGCAGCCCCACTTCCTGAGCGATACGCTGCTTGAATCGGTGCTGCGCGTGGTGATGCGCTACCGCGACCGCATTCGCCCTGAGCTGTTTCGCCCAGCGGTGGACTGGCGGCGCACGCAGAACTAGAACAGCAGGCAGGAAGCAGTCGGCAGAAACTGCTCCCGGCATTTGTCGCCGCGCCGGTTCTCCTTTATACTCGCCGCGCCGCGTGGTGCTGCGGCCGCGCGCGTGCAGGAGGGTGATCGTGCAGGGCTGGAATGTGCTGGTGGCCACGCTGGCAGCCTATGCGCTGGGCTGCATCTCGACGGCCTACTATATTGTGCGCGTGCTGAAGGGCCAGGACATTCGCACGCTGGGCAGCGGGAATGCTGGCGGCCGCAACGCCGGGCGCGTGCTTGGCCGGGGCGGCTTTGCCGCGGTAGCGGTGCTCGATGCGGTGAAAGGGCTGGCGGCGGTGCTGCTGGCGCGCTGGCTCCAGGTGCCCGAATGGGGCATGGTGGCGGTGCTGCTGGCTGTGGTGGCCGGGCATATCTGGCCGGTACAGCTTGGCTTTCGCGGCGGCAAGGGCATCGCCACTACGCTTGGCGCGCTGCTCACATACAATTGGCCCGTTCCGTTTATGCTTGTCGGCATCATGCTGCTGCTTTATGCGCTTCTGCGCAGCATCACCCTGGCGCTAATGGCCGCCTTCGCGCTCCTGCCATTGCTGCTGCTGGCGCTTGGCTGGACGCTTGAGCCCGTTGTTGCCTGCGCGGCGCTGGCGGTGATTGTGATCTACGCCAACCGCAGCAATATTCTTGCGCGCCTGCCCGGCCGCGCCCGCACCGACGCATCGTAGCGCCGCATTCGGTCCCAAGGCGCTGGCGGCGCGTGGCACGCTTCGCTATAATTGGCGCGCCGATGCACAGTGTGCGATGAGAGGAGCGCTTGTGTTTGGAAATCTACAGTTTAAGATCGCGTCCGAGCCAGCCGAGTTTGCGCAGATCCACCGGCTGAACTACACGACGTTTGTTGAGGAAATTCCGCAGCACCACGCCAACGCCGAACAGGCGCTGATCGATAAATTCCACCACGAAAACACCTATATCATCTGCCTGGATCGCGGGCGGCTGGCGGGCATGATTGCCGTGCGCGCCGAGCGCCCGTTTTCGCTCGACGGCAAGCTTGCGCGGCTCGACAGCTACCTGCCGCCCGGCCGCATGTGCGAATTGCGCCTGCTGGCGGTTGAGCGCGGCTATCGTAATGGCTGGGTCTTCTGGGGTATAGGCAAGCTGCTGGCCGAATACTGCCTGCAGCAGGGCTACGAGCTGGCGTTGATTTCGGGCACGACCCGCCAGCAGAAGCTGTACCGGCACCTGGGCTTTGTGCCGTTTGGCCCGCTGGTCGGCGAGCCCGGCGCGCAGTTTCAGCCAATGTACCTGTCGCTGGAGGCGTTTGGGCGCCGCGCGCGTATGTTTCGCCGCGCGCTTGGCCGCGCCGAGGTGGCGCCCCAGCTGGAACAAATGATTATTGAAGCAACCGACGAGTGAGGATATGACAACGCAGCCCGTATTCCCATTTCAGGCCACGGTTGAAGTCTCGTTTCGCGACCTCGATGTGCTTGGGCATGTCAACAACGCCGTCTACCTAACCTACCTCGAAACGGCGCGGATCAAGTTCCTGCACCAGGTGCTCGATCTGCAAGCGGTCGGGCAGCTACCGCTGATTCTGGCCGAGGCCACCGTCAGCTACCGCGCGCCGGCATTTTTCGGCGAGCTGCTGACCGTGGGCGTGGGAGTAGCGCGCTTTGGCGGCAAGAGCTTCGAGATGCGCTACCGCATCGATGGCGGGGATGGCCGGCTGGTGGCCGAGGCGCGCACGGTGCTGGTGGCCTACGATTACACGGCCGGCGCGACCATTCCGGTGCCCGAGGAACTGAAAGCGCGCGTGCTGGCCTTTCAGCGCGGCTGGCAATTTGCCGGTTGAAGCATGGAGCCACAACTTTACTGTTCCATAGCGATTTGCAGAACAGTTGACCATCTATGTGCCAGCGACAAAGCATTGTTGCGTGGTAAATACAACTGCTTTCTGCTGACTGTAAACTGCTATAGTGGTTCCCTATCCCCTAACCCCTGCGCTGAAAGCGCATTAGGCCCTACGCCGCGAGCCACTGCTCCTGATGGGTGGCGGGCAGGTGGATGGTAAACGTCGAACCCTGGCCGGGCGTGCTCTGCACGGTAATGTCGCCGCCCATCAGCCGGCACAGCCGCTGGCTGATCGCAAGGCCCAGGCCAGTGCCGCCATACTGC
>LJCR01000048.1 GCA_001399705.1 Kouleothrix aurantiaca | reverse complement strand
GCCTGGCGGATCGACGTTGCGAACATGACCGGCATTCGCGGGGAAATTGACCTGAGTCGCGAAGTTGCCAGGATCATTCGGCGCACGATGGCACAGGTGGCTGTGCCGTTTCTTCAGGCCGAGTCGAACCACGACGCCAGCCGCGACCTGCTGGGCGATGGCTACCAGGGCACAATGAACTATGCGGCGTTCACGCGCCCGCTGTGGCAGTGGCTGCTTCCCCCGCAAGCGCAGCCCTACACGCACGGAAAGTATCCCGCCCTGCCCAACCTGCCGGGCCGCATGATCGTTCGCGCCATGCGCGAGCTTTCGGGCGCCACGCCGTGGCAGGCGACCCTGCACGCAATGAACCTGATTGGCTCGCACGACACGCATCGCGTCGCGGCGCTGCTTGGCGACCCGCTGCGCACCGACGTGGCCTTTGGCATGCTCGCCGCCTACCCGGGCGTGCCAATGATCTACGCCGGCGACGAGCTTGGCCTGGCGGCGATGGGGCCAGAGCACGCCCGCATTCCTATGCCCTGGGCGCATCCTGAGCGCTGGGATACGCGGCGGCTGGCGCTCACGCGCGCGCTGTTCTGTGCCCGCGCAAGCAGCCCGGCGCTGCAGCGCGGCGGCCTGCGCTGGCTGTGGGTGGGCGACGACGCGCTCCTGTTTCTGCGCGAGGCGCCCGGCGAGTCGGTGCTGGTCTACGCTGCCCGCGCCGCCCACGCGCCGATTCGCATCCCCGCAGCGGTTGTGGGCACACAGCTCGAAGGGCTTGCCGGAAGCCCGCATCTCGGTGCTGGCAGCGACGGCACAGTCACGCTCGCCGCCAGCGGGCCGGCATTTGGAATGTGGCGATTGACTGATGCGGATGGGAGCGAGCGCTGAGTCGCTATCACCTTTCAGCCCCAGCTAAGGCTGCATCGCGACCTGATGGATAAACACAGCGCGCGAACGATTCTTGGTTTTATAGCAGAGAGCAAATACGTTGAGCCACAGAGCGCACAGAGGCCACTGAGTGTTGAGCTAAACACTCGGTGTTCTCCGTGTTCTCTGTGGCCAAAATTTTTGCACTTCGCTTTAGAAACAAAAGTAAAAGCCCATCCCATAAAGTAGGATGGGCCTTACTACACCGATAGCATTTCTCTTTTATCGAGTCTCTCTTCTCCCTACGCCCCGCCATCCAGCCGAACTTCTACCAGCGGGCTGGATTGCACAAAGGCTTCCAGCTCATTCTGCCGGCTCCAGTTCGCCACAACTCTGGCAAGCACTGCGCGCCGGGTCGCTTCGTCGGTAACTGGCGTGGCAGTGGCGGCGAGGTCGGCCTGTACGCTTTGCTTGAGGTGGAATATGAACTGCGGATGCGCCACCATGTTGGCGTACCAATCGCGTTTGCCGGGCAGGCCTGTGATATACAGCGCGCCATCGAAGTTGTGGAAGGCAATTTCGATGCGGTGCGGATTTTCTGTTTTGGCGCCAGCCGTCGTTATGTCGATCAACCTGTCCGTCGTCAGGGCGTGCTCAACAGCGGCATCCATGCTCCACCAGTTCCTTTCAGCACATCAACAAGCTGCGGCGCTTATTATACCCTCCAGCGCGGGCTTCTGGTTGCGCGAAATTACAACCCACCCACCGATGAGCAGCGCATTGTAGCGCGAAAATGCAACTGCCGACCGCAAACTGCTACAGTGTCAGACCACTTCCTAGCCCGCTGCAGCAGCGGCGCGCGTCAGCTCGGAAAGGCTGCTGCGCTGCTGCCCGGTTTCGTCGAAGTTGGCAGGGTCGAGCCAGAGTTCATAGGCGCGCTGGAGCGCGGGCCAGTCGCGGTCGATGATTGCAAACCAGGCCGTGTCGCGGTTGCGCCGCTTGTACACCAGCGCCTGGCGGAAGATCCCTTCGAACACAAAGCCCAGGCGCTGCGCTGCCGCCCGCGATGGCGCGTTCAGGGCGTCGCACTTCCACTCGTAGCGGCGGTAGCCCAGCGCAAAGGCCTGCCGCATCAGCAGAAACATGGCTTCGGTGGCGGCGGGCGTGCGCTGCAAGGCGGGCGCGTAGGCAATATGGCCCACTTCAATCGAGCCAGCCGCCGGGTCGATGCGCAAGTAGCTCGCAACGCCGACGGCGCGCCCGCTCGCAGCATCGACAATTGCGTAGAACTGCGGGTCGCTCATTGCGGCCATGCGCTCGGCCCAGGCGCGATACTCTTCGAGGCTGGCGAAGGGCCCATAGCCCAGGTAGGTCCACATGCGCGCCGCGGTGTCGGCGCTGTTGGCGGCGTGCAGATCGGCGGCGTGGCGCGCGGGATCGAGTGGCTCGACGCGGCAAAAGCGCCCCTGGAGCGGCTCGCGCGCGGGCACCTGCGGCGGGGCCCAATCGGGCACCGGAAATCCAATCGGCTGGCCAAGGGCGTTGCTATGCTCGGGCATTCTTTTTCCTTCAAAACCAAGAACCAACAACCGCAGAACTAAAGAAGCAAAAGCCAATGCGTAGCGTTACGCTTCACCGACCTGGCGGCCAAATCCGATCCAGGTTTCGGCATCGACCACGCGCGTGAAGCCGGCGCGCTCGTAGAAACGAATGCCGCGGGTGTTGCTGGCGCCAACGCCAAGGTGCACAGCCGGCACACCGAGTTCGCGCAGCCGCCCGAGAAACGTTGCCATGAGCTGGTGGCCGCGCCCCTGGCCCTGTGCAATCGGCAGCAGGTCGATATGCAGGTGCGCGGGGTAAGCGGCGAGCGCGGGATCGTTGCCGGGGCGGCGGTGCAGCAAACGTGTAATATTCGCGTCGGGCGAGTGGTCGGCGGCATCGGGCAGCGGGTAGCGCGCGCGCAGCGCTGGCAGCCAGCTTGTGTCCATCCACTCAGCAAAGGCGGCGCTGTCGCGCGTGCCGAGAATATAGCCGCTGGGGATGTTATCGTGCGTCAGCACAAAGCACAGGTCGGGCTCGCGCACGGCGTAGGGCGCGGCATAGTAGTGGCCAAGCAGCTCGGGATCGCGGAACAGCGCCGAGGCATCCGCGCCGCTGTCGCCGGTGAGCAGGCAGATGCGGTAGAGCGCGTAGAGATCGCTCGGGTGAAAGGGGCGTATCGCGAAGGACATGGCTGCTCCTGTGCAGGCGAAGGACGACGGACAACCGACTAACGACGACCGACGGCGGACCGATGGCGAACGGCGAAGGACAAAAGATTTACTACGGAGGCGCAGAGACACGGGGATGTTGAAGGTTGCCGTGGGCGCGGCACCCTTCGATACGCGCTTCGCGCTACTCAGGATGCCACTTACTACGCCTCCTCTTCCTGCCACCGCATCCTGAGTAGGCCGCAGGCCGTATCGAAGGGTGCGCGGTATTTCCCTGGCCGGTTCTTATAGCCAATTACAACCCAACATTCACTCGAAATGCTTGATATAGCGCAGCAGCTCGCCGTCGTAGCCCATGCGCTCGTAGACGGCGCGGGCGCGGGTGTTGTTGGCGAAGACGTGCAACGTCATGCTTTGCGCGCCGTGGGCGCGGGCAGCGTCTTCGGCGCTGTCGAGCAGCGCGCGGCCAATTCCGCGGCCTTCGGCGGCAGCGTGGATGGCCAGCACTTCGAGGTGGGCGCTGGGCGCGTGGCTCAGCAGCTCCTCGCGCAGGCTCACCAGCGCCACGCCAAGCACCAGATCATCAGCATCGACGGCGACGCGCACCAGCAACGCAGGCGCGCCGCCCGCGGCCCACGCGCGCAGCAGCTCGGCATCGCCGTGCCAGAGGTGCTCGGGCGCGCGGCGCGGCGGCAGATCGAATGCGGCCAGGCGCGGAAACAGCGCCAGCATCGCATCGAGGTCGGCGGGCGTGGCGGGGCGAATCGAGTAGCTCATGACGTGGCTCGCAGGCGATCAGCAACCGCCCGCTGAAGGTTGAGCACGAAAATATCTTCGGCCTGTTGATCATCGAGACGCGCCGGGCAACGCTGGTTTACGGTTGTCATGGGCGGATGCTCCGCTGAGAAAGCGACTGATGCCGAGTATAGCATAGTTCTTTTGGGGCTAAGAAATTTTTCGATAGTTGCACAGCAAACACAACTGCGCCCACACCGCTCAAAATCCCCTTGCCCAAATCGCTCGCGGCTTCCTTTCCTCCAGCTGTGCTATTCCCGAATGTCATTTTCGGTATTCCGGCGCAAGAACGCACAGAGCCACGAATAGGCGAATTGGACGCAGTACAAGCGACTGTAGTGCTGAACAGTGTTTCGCGAATTTAGTGTTACCCAGCAAACCATGTGCACAGAAAACGTGTAGGTCCGCACAGTAATAGCACTTTCTATACTTGTGAGATGTGAACAGGCTCTTCACTGCTTCCAGCCGATCACACAGACTGAAACAGATTTTGATACGTATGGTATCCTGCAGGTGTCTCTTTCCACTTGCTGGCACGTCCATGCGTGCCGGCGCTGACCTCGCAGTGTTTGAGCTGTAGTGATGATAGCTTAAAGTGATGAGCGTGCCAAAATGAATTGGAAAAGTATCCATGTACCAGCTATCGCTCACTATCGTCAGTGTCTCATTGACATTGTAATTATCTGCTCTGTGCTCGTTTTCTTCGGCCCAACCGATAATTGGGTGTGGGATCCATCGTTTTATTATGCGCAGATGCGCTCCCCAATTATCGATCATGATGTAGATGTCCATGCTGAAGTTATTCCGGTAGAAGCGACACAGCGCCGCACTGTGACCGGCCTTGTACCTAGCGTATGGCCAATGGGCGTAAGCATTGCCTGGTCGCCGTTCTTCCTGATGGCTCATGTGCTCACACTAGCAACGCAAGGCCAGCAGGCTGCGAATGGTCTCACGCCCTTGTATATTGCGTTTGTAAGCGCAGGCTCAGCGCTCTACGGCTTGCTCGGCGTTTTTGTGATCTACCGTATTTGTTGTTTGTTTGCAAGTCGTGGCCTTTCTCTTCTCGCAGCAACACTCGTGCTCTTTGCTACACCGCTTTTCTATTATGTATATCGCCAACCGCTGATGGGTCATAGCACCGGAATACTCGCAACGTCGCTGCTGCTATATGTTGTCATCCAGATCCAGCGGGAGCGTATTCCGCTTCGGTATAGTGGCCTTGTAACAGGCGCTTTTGTTGGTTTGAACGCTGCCACGCGCTGGATCGGTGCCACTACTGTGATTCTGCCCGCGACTCTATTTTTGATCTATTTTGGCACTGCACTTTATGGGCGCGATTGGCCGCGCGTTCGTGGCATCATTATCCAATGCAGTATCGCTGCGGTGGCCGTGTTTATAATGCTTTTGCCTCAGATGGCACTGTGGCACCACCTTTATAACAGATGGCTTTCGCCGCCTGTGCCAAGCCAGATGTTCAATACACATACAACGTTTTTTCCGCCGTATCTGCTTAATTTATTTGTTCACACGAATCGCGGGGTACTGTACTGGGCGCCATTTGTTATATTTGGCGTGGTTGGCACCTTTCGCATTCGGCCTATCTCGCTCCGCATCACTATGTTGGCTTATCTTGCGGGCTATTGTTATGTTTTAGGCTCATTTATTACGTGGCACGGCGGCGGCGGCTTCGGCGCTCGCTACTTCACTGAAGCGTCGCCAGTGCTTGCGATTGGCTTTGTATCATTGTTTCGTGAAGTATGGAGCCGGCAGTGGGGAAAGGGAGCGCTATACCTGCTGGGTAGCCTCTTGATTGCGCATCAGCTCTTGCTTATTACTATTGTGGAGCAGGGGTGGCTACCGCTGCAGTTGTACTTTAGTGGAGAGCCGCTTGGCTGGTCGTACCAGGTCGCTGGTTTACAGCGCATTCTGCATCAGCCGAGCGATCTATTATTGCCGCGTCCTGGAATTTCCTTATCACATCAGTCTGTACTCACGAACATGTGGCACGGTGTTCGTGAATGGAATGCGTATTTTATACCCCTCGTCGCCTGTCTGATCATACTGATCGGTATGCTCCTGTATCGCAAATTGGCGCGCCTGCGCTTTCTTCCAGCCCTTGCGATGCTGATGGTCGCATATATGGCCGCATGGTTCTGTTTCTTACTTGTCGGAATGTACTAGAACCAACCTTTCTGCGATGAAAGCTTTGCGGCTCGCGGCCGAACAAACTGCTGCGCCTGCATGCACGCACTCCATATACGTCATGCAGCTGAGCAAATGCGGGAAAGACAGGAAGCGCATGTTCTTTTCACAGCGTGGGGAACGGGTTGCGCTCCCTGAAGTTCAGCTGGTGCCAGTAGGGGTAGATCGGCGTGGTGGCGCGAAGAGCCAAGCCCATTCGGCCCGGCCTCGCTGCGAAAGGTTGCTTTGGTCGCCAGCAGCACGCGGTCGCGCCGCCCCTTGATCGCCTCGCCCAGCACCTCCTCCGAGCGCCCGCCCGAATAGACATCGGCGGTATCGAACAGGTTCGCGCCCGCTTCGACGGCAATATCAACCAGGCGCGTTGCCTCGGCCACCTGCGTATTTCCCCATGCGCGCTCGCCCGTGCCGCCCGCAAAGGTTGCCGTGCCAAACGAGAGCACGGGCACCTGCAAACCCGAGCCGCCAAGCTGCCGGTATTCCACAATCGCACCTCCCTGTTGGTTCGTCGTTCGAGCCGCCGCTATTGTACGGCATATATTGCGCTGAAGAGGGAAATATTGGAGGCCGGCAATACAGATAGCGACGCAGGGGTTAGGGAATAGGGTCTAGGGTTTCGTGATGACAATGCACTAAGTTCCTCAGCGGGGTTGCATGCTTGCTCGCAGGGGTCGAATGGTCGTTCGCAGAGGCTGAATGCTTGCTCGCGGGAGTTGCATGCTTGCTCGCAGGGGTTGCATGCTTGCTCGCAGGGGTTGCATGCTTGCTCGCGGAGGCTGAATGCTTGCTCGCAGGGGTTGCATGCTTGCTCGCAGAGGCTGCATGCTTGCTCGCGGAGGTTGCATTGCTTGCTCGCAGGGGCTGTATGCTTGCTCGCGGAGGCTGTATGCTTGCTCGCGGAGGCTGCAAGCTTGCTCACAGGGGTTGCATGCTTGCTCGCGGAGGTTGCATGCTTGCTTGCGAGGATTGCATGGTCGTTCGCAGGGGTTGCATGGTCGTTCGCAGGGGTTGCATGCTTGCTCGCAGGGGAGTGACGAGATCGAGCATCACGCCTTTATTCCACAAAAAGCGTGAGCCTCGCCATTTTTCGTCTTTGCATCGTCAACAACCTGCCCGCGATTGTTGATCGCATGGGCACGACTATGTCGGCCACCCGTGGTTTCGGTGTCCTGGACGACACCTTTGTACCATACAAAACCATTGAGAAACTTTGTTTTCCGCCGGTAACATGTGCGCAATCCCAATGAGCATTTTGACATGCTGTTACCGTATAGCATACAATAGCCGTCGACAAGCAAAGTAGTGGAAAAATCTTACATGGCTGATGATTCCCCATATATCTTTTGGCCCCAACAGATCGGCCCATACGAAACCGAATTGCAGCGTTTGTTGATCGCCCTGGACGATAATAGGGGTTCTGCTGAAATCGGCCATCTACTGACCCAACATCTGCACAATCTTCCAGACTACCCTCAGGCCAATGTGCCTCGCTTACGATATCAAGCATATCTACTAGTCATGCGCGATCTGCTGCGCCAGGGTTGGACACACGTTTGCCGACAGGGGCGCATCTATCTCGCACCACCCGCTTGGACTGAGCCTACTAATGATCCTGAAGCCATCCGTACCCACAAGATGGCGATCCGCGAGTCGCTCAGCTACGAACGCTTGACCCAGTTGACAAAACCCTCTGTCCGTCGTTTCGTTCAGGATATGGAGCGCCAGCGGCCTTTCAATGGTCAGATGGTATCGATCCGCTCCCTCTTCGCGGATGGCACACAACTCGCTCACGACCTCGCAGCAGCCATCAACCAACCCGACGATTTAGCGCAGAAACAGGCGATTCGAACCGTCATCCAGCCTTATCTACAACTAGTTACACCGAACAGCCGTTGTTGCCATACCGGCTTACTCTTAAATGATATCTGGCGCTACATGCGCTATACATGGTCGATTCCGTATAACTCAACGCCAGGGCGCAATATGTTCTATCTGGTGCGCGATGCCGCTCGATCCTACCACCCAGTTATTGGCATCGCAGCCTTGGGGAATAGTATGGTTCAGATATCAGCTCGCGACAATGTTATTGGCTGGACTCCACAGGCAATCTTTGAACGAATTAAGTCCGATACATTGACCGATGAGGACGTACAGACGATCGCGCAGATGCTTACGACAACACTGCGAACCGCGCTTGATGATCTTGCCACCGACGATCTGATCGACAGTCACGAACTATCATATCCGTCAGATGCCACACTTATTCGATTACAGCAGATTGTGGATGCATCTCGCGCGCAACGCCTTGCCCTTTTACAAGAACGACGAGCTATCGGCCGCCAACCTACAATTCCAACCAATCAATTGTCGCTTGGTCTGGAAGATAGCCCTATATCCTTGGAAGAAGCGGTTACTATCGAGCAGAAATCGAATGAAGTACTGTTTCTGGCGAAACGCGCCCAAATTTTGCGTGCATTGCTTTCAGTCCGTATCACCATCGATCAACTAACTGTTGATATTGCATCTAGAACAGGACTTCGTACGTTGATCGGTTCGGAACGAGGACGGCAAGCAGTTCAGACGCTAATTCGGGAAAACAAAAAACGTAAAATCGGCATTAATATGATGGATATTATTATTTGTGGCGCTATTCCTCCGTACAATTCAATCCTTGGAGGGAAATTAGTTTCTATGCTCATGATTGGCCCACAGGTTATTTCCGATTACCGTGAGAAATATGCAGAATATATAAGTCACATAGCATCGCAGATGAAACAAGGTTATATTTCAAGAAAGCCAGACCTGGTTTTTTTAGGAACAACTAGCTTATACCATGTTGGAAGTAGTCAATATAATCGTATTACGATCCCAATTGAGACTAATGGCGCTAAAATATCATACACAAAATATGGTAAGACCGTTGGATTCGGTTCCGTATATTTTTCAGGCGAAACGGTTAAAGCCCTTAACGAACTTCAAACCCAAGTCAGAGAAGCTACTTTGATTAATAACCGTTTTGGAGAAGGAGTGAATCCCAAGTTGCGGAGAGTGAGTACTGGAATGTCAGATATTGGGCTTGAAAATAGTGATAGATTTACTAATCACCGATCAAAAAGAATAGTTTACGGCATACCTCTTGGTAAATCTTCATATGCATATTTAAGAGGTGAAACAGAAGATCCCCAATATTTCTTCGATGTATTCGATTCATCCGAAATAAATGCATCTATGAAATATATCGCTGAACATTGGGCAGAGCGTTGGTTGCTCATGAGGGCAAAAAACGCATCTGTTTTAGATGAAATTATCTTGTATAATATCGAAAATATATTACTATCAAATATTCCAAAAACAGAAGACACTACTACGGAGCGTACTTTATCTTATGAGGTATTACCATGAC
>LJCR01000479.1 GCA_001399705.1 Kouleothrix aurantiaca | reverse complement strand
GAACCAGCTCGTCGCGGAACCACGGGATCGTTCGGCGCAGCCCTTCTTCCACCGGCACCGACGGCTGCCAGCCCAGGATGCGCTGCGCCTTGCTGATATCTGGCTGGCGCACCTGCGGGTCGTCCTGCGTGCGCAGGTCCTTCGCGACAATACCGGCTGAGTTGTTGGTAAGCTCGTTGATCATTTCGGCGAACTGGCGAATCGTGTATTCGGAAGGGTTGCCGATATTGACCGGGTCGACCTCGTTCGACATCAGCAGGCGATACACGCCTTCGACCAGATCGGACACATACTGAAACGAGCGCGTCTGCGAGCCATCGCCATAGATCGTCAGCGGCTCGCCGCGCAGCGCCTGCTGGATGAAGTTCGGCACCACCCGGCCGTCGCGCAGGCGCATGCGCTCGCCGTAGGTGTTGAAGATGCGCACAATGCGCGTTTCAACGCCGTGGTAGCGCGAATAGGCCATGGTCATGGCTTCGGCGAAGCGCTTGGCCTCGTCGTACACGCCGCGCGGGCCGATCGGGTTGACGTGGCCGTAGTAGCTTTCTTGCTGCGGGTGCACCTGCGGGTCGCCATACACTTCCGAGGTCGAAGCCAGCAGGAAGCGGGCGTTTTTCGCTTTGGCCAGGCCCAGCACTTTGTGCGTGCCCAGCGCGCCGACTTTCAGTGTCTGGATGGGCAGCTCCAGGTAATCGACCGGCGAAGCGGGCGAGGCGAAGTGGAGGATCGCGTCGAGCGGGCCATCGAGGAAAATGTAGTTGGTAACGTCGTGCTTGATGTAGCTAAAGCGCTCGTTTCCAACCAGATGGGCAATATTGTCGGTGCTGCCGGTGATCAGGTTATCCATCGCGATGACGGTGTGGCCTTCGGCCAGGAAGCGATCGCACAGGTGCGAGCCAAGAAAGCCAGCGCCGCCGGTAATGAGAACACGCATGTGAAAGCTCCTCAGAATGATGGTTGGTAGCAGTGGTAGCCTGTTAGTTCACCGTCCTGTCGCGGGCCGGGATACTCTGTGTGATGGTTAATACGCGCCTTTGCCGCTGAGCACAGCCGGCACGGTTTCCAGCAAAATGCGCACATCCATGCCGGGCGACCAGTTTTCGGCGTAGTAAATATCGAGCCGCACCATCTCGTCGTAAGATGTGTCGCTGCGGCCCAGCACCTGCCATAGCCCCGTCATGCCCGGCTTGACCTCCAGGCGGCGGTAGTGCCATTCTTCGTACTGCGACACTTCTTCGGGCAGCTGCGGGCGCGGGCCGACCAGGCTCATTTCGTCGCGCAGCACATTCCATAGCTGCGGCAGTTCGTCGAGGCTGGTGCGGCGCAGAAAGCCACCAAAACGCGTCATGCGCGGGTCGTTGCGCATCTTGAAGATCGGGCCGTCGGCTTCATTGAACTGTGCCAGCTCGGCCTTGCGATCTTCGGCATCGACCACCATGGTGCGGAATTTGTAGACGGTAAACGGTTTGCCGCCGCGGCCAATGCGGCTCTGCTTGAAAATCGCCGGCCCGGGCGAGTCGCGCCGGATGGCCCAGACCAGCACGCCCACCAGCGGCAGCAGAATGGGCGCGGCCAGCGCAATGATTGTGAGATCGATGGCGCGCTTGAACACCAGGTTCCAGCCCTTCAGCGAAAGCTCTTTCAGGCCAATCAGCGGGATTCCGCTCAGGTTCAGCACATTCACGCGGTCGAAGCTCAGCTCGAACAGGTCGGGCACCACACGAAATTCGATCTGCGCAGCCCGGCAGAGCCGCACGATCTCGGGCAGGCGGTGGTGCTCCCAGAAGGGCAGCGCAATAATGACCAGGCTGACCGGTTGGCTTTGCAGCACGCCTTCAAGCTGCTGCACCACGCCCAGGTAGCGGAAGTGGCCGTCGCGGCGCTCGGTGCGCGGCAGGTCACGATCTTCCAGATAGCCCACCAGCGAGTAGCCCAGAAATGTCTGCGCCACAATGCTGTCCATCACCTGGCGGCCCAGGCCGGTGCCGCCCACCACCAGCACACGCTCGCGCCCGACGCCGTGCGTCCAGCGCCAGCGGCGGATATTGATCAGTGTTGCGCGGGATACGCCGATGCTAACAATAATGATGACCCACGCCAGGGCGTAGATCAGGCGCGAGTAAAGCGGGCGCTGAATAATTGTGAAGAGCACCACCAGCGCGATCCCGGTGGTGCTGGCGCTGATAATCGGCCCGAGGTGATCGAGCAGGCCAGCGTTGCGCGGTAGGCGGTAGACGCCTTTCATCGCGAAAAGCGCCAGCAGCGAGCCGGTGAGCAGTGCAACGTAGGGCAGGAAGTTGTCGAACGGAACGGAGTTGACCGTCAGCACTTCCTGAATGATCCTATTAAACGGGGCGGGCCAGCGGACTTCGTAGCGCAGCCAGTAGGCTAGCCCAAACGACAAGAAGATCAGGAAGGCGTCGAGCGTGGCCAGGGCCATGCTCGCGCGGTTGCGTTGCCAGAATGAGGAAGGCCGCGCAGGGTAAAGCGCGGTTTGGCTGGGTGGGAGCAGCTCGGGCGCATCGGCGATTCTGGTTTCCTCGGTGATATCGGCCACGCGTTTCCCCACAACACTGCATACGTGGCACCTGCGGGCGCGGTGCGGGTAGCCCGGCCCGCAGGTTGGCGTAGCATTATTCCTGATCCGACCAGACCAGCTCAGCTTTTTCAATATACACAGGGTCGCCTTCCTGCACGCCTGCGCTGAGCAGCGCGGCGCTGATGCCGCTGGCCTCCAGCACGCGCTGAATACGCATCAGGGCTTCAGACTGGGCGAAGTTCGTCATTGAGATCAGGCGCTCGATGCGCTTGCCACGCACGCGCCAGCCATTGCCCTCGGGCTCGACACTGAACACGCGCTCGTCAAGCTCGGGCACCGGCCAGCTCAATTCCTCTTCGCGCGGCGTGCGATCTGGCGCGGGGATGGAGGCCAGGCGCTCGGCCATGGCTTGCACTAATGCGTCGACGCCGCTGCGTGTTGCGCCCGAAATTTCGAACACCGAGTCTTCGGGCAGGGCCGCGCGCAGACGCGCCAGGTTGGCTTGCGCCTCGGGCAGATCAACTTTGTTCAGCGCGACGATCTGCGGGCGCTTGGCCAGCTCGGGCTGGTACAGGCGCAGCTCGTCGTTGATTTTGTTGTAGTCTTCCAGCGGATCGCGCCCATCCACGCCCGCCGCATCGACAAGGTGGATCAGCAGGCGGGTGCGCTCGACGTGGCGCAGGAAATCGAAGCCCAGGCCCACGCCACGGTGCGCGCCTTCGATCAGGCCGGGGATGTCGGCCACCACAAACGAGAAATCGCCCAGCGCCACCACGCCCAGGTTGGGCTGGAGCGTTGTGAAGGGATAGTGGCCGATCTTGGGGCGCGCCGCGCTGATGATCGAGAGCAGCGTCGATTTCCCGGCGTTGGGGAAGCCAACCAGCCCAACATCGGCAAGCAGCTTCAGCTCAAGGTCAATCTCGAACACCTCGCCCGGCTGGCCCAGCTCGGCGATGCGCGGCGTCTGGTGGGTTGACGTGGCGAAGTGAACATTGCCGAGCCCGCCTTTGCCGCCGCGCGCGGCCAGCAGGCGCACCAGCGCATCTTGTGCGGCCTGCGTGGGCGGCACATTCGCG
>LJCR01000478.1 GCA_001399705.1 Kouleothrix aurantiaca | reverse complement strand
TCTTTGGCCTGCCCCTGAGCCTGCCCGCTGATGTGCTGAGCAAGCACACATTCATGCCCGCCACAATCGCAAACTGGCGCGCCTGGTATGGCACTGATTTCACGCCCTTTGTCGATGTTGCCAGCCCTGTCAACCATCTGTTCCACGCCAGCACCGCCAATGTGCACGGCTGGAAAGCCATTGCCGCGCCCGTGCAGCTTGGGGAGATTGATCTCAGTACCGACAAGAGCTGGATCATCGACAGCAGCGTGCCAGCGGCCGCCACGGCCAGCGGCCAGCTGAATGCAGTGCTGCTCTACTTCTCGTTCCAGTTTGGGCCAGGCACAGGAGTGGCAAGCTATGGGGCTGGCAGCCCGCCAGAAGCGGGCGGCAAGCACCAAATCTGGATTCTCGGGCGGCAGCCCTGGCTGAAGCATGGCGAAACATTTCGCCTCGGCTACCGGCGACACATCGCGGGAAAGGACACCGCGCTTGTGGCGAGCGGCGGGGCAGACTACGACGACAGCATCGCAGCACAAGCGGAAGACAACGAACTATGACTCAGCATTTGCTGCGACATTCTGGAGTCGTCGCATCTGGAGGCCACCGCATCGTGAAAAGGTTGTCCGTCAATCTTCGGCAGCGCGCGCTGTATGCCGCGCCACCCGAGGCCAGGCTCCTACTCGCCAGTATTTGCGGCGAGCGCATCCTGGCCTCAAGCGCGGCAGCCCTGAATGCCGAGCAGGGTGCGCAGATTCTTGAGTTTGCCGAGCGGCATGGCATCACGCCACTGCTGTGCCGCGCGCTGCCCGCCGAAGCAGCCAGCCTGCCGGCGCTCGCGCCCCTTTACGAGCGCTACGGGCGTGGCGTGCACGAAGCGCTGCTGCTGGCGGGCACCATGGTGCGGCTTGGCAAGCTGCTTGAAGCGGCGGGCATCCCCACAATACCATTCAAAGGCCCGGCACTGGCGGCCTATGCCTATGGCGACCTTGCGCTGCGGCCAGCCGGCGATTTAGATCTGCTGATACGCCAGTGCGATTTCGCCCGCGCCCGCGAGCTGATGCTGGCGCAAGGCTTTGAACCGGCGCTTCAGCTTTCCGCCCAGGAAGAACAGCGCTACCTGGACGAGCATAACGATTTTGCCTTTGTTCACCCAGGCAACAAGCTTGTTGTCGAACTGCAGTGGCGCGTGATGCAAACACCCTTCGCTTTCCCACCCGATGTGGATGCATGGTGGGCGCGCCTGGGCAGGGCCGAGCTGGCGCATCATTCCGTTCGCGCCTTCACGCCCGAAGATTTGCTACTTATTTTGTGCGTGCATGGCGGGAAACATGCCTGGGAGCGGCTCCTGTGGATCAGCGACATTGCCGCATTGCTGCGCACACAGCCCCAGCTCAACTGGGCGCGCGTTTTTGGGCTAGCGCGCTCCTACCAGAGCACGCGCATGGTACTGATCGGCTTGCTGCTGGCTCACCAGCTGTGTGGCGCGCCAATGCCCGAGGTAGTTGTGGCCGAAACAGAGCTGGATGCTGGCGCTGTGCGGCTTGCGGCCGATGTTGCGCGGAGCCTTTTTCGCCCGATTGCCCCCGACGCAATGCTCGACGAAAAGCCCTTCTTCTACCTGTGGGCGCGCGAAAGCTGGCGCGAGCGGCTGCATATCGTCTGGACATGCTTTCCAAGCCTGCGCAACCCATACAAGCTCGTTTCACACTATGTCATTGGCAACCCGCGCCTGCATCGTCTGGGGCGGCGGCGGCTTTCCTGAAACACCCAGACATATTCAAGGGCGGCAGCGCAGCGCAACTCTCCCAGCCGAACACGAAAAACCTAAGCAACGTAGTGGGTATCCTTTTGTTTAAAGTCGGCGTTATGTATGTGAGCAGGGATGCATCTTTGGCGAGAGTGATACAGATTGTTAACGAATTAAAGACAACTTCGCAAGCTTGGTGTAATCTGAACGATTGATCGGCATCCCGCTTTCGCGTATGCTATAGTCAGCCCGCACACTACCAAAACGAAATTGTTGGAGAATTAGGCTTTATGATTACGACCGTTACCACCACGACCACCACCGTCACCACCGTGGCAGCCGCCTCGCTGGCGCTGATCGCGATCCTGACGATGCTGGCCCTGCTGATTCAGAAAGAGATTATTGGCGGCCTGAGTGGCGAGCGTGCTCGCCGCCTGAGCCGCGCCTTGAATGTTGCGATCGTGCCACTGGTGATTGTGTTTGTGGTGACGGTGGGCTTCAAAATCGCCGACGTTCTGCGCTAGTTTCCTTTTTGCCTCGCCCTGCCGCTGGCCTACGCGCTGATACCGCGTAGGCCAGCGCTGCGCAAACAGGGGTAATCTTATGAGCACCACACCCAACACTGCAACGCCACACCTGCTCTCGCCAGCAATGGCCCGGCGCTCACGCCTGCTGCTCTGGGGCATTTTGTTGCTGGTTACCACTGCCGAACTGCTTACCTCGCTGGCCAGCGTGCAAATTGGCATGCTCGCCCACGCGCTGCTGCTGGTGGGGCTGACGATCTATGCCGCGCTGGGCAGCGAAACCGCCGAGCGCCGCCTGGCGCTGGGATTATCGCTCGCACCACTGATTCGCCTGCTCTCGCTGGCCTTGCCGCTGGCCGAACTGCCGCGCCTGGCCTGGTACCCGATTGTCGCGGTGCCGCTTCTGTTTGCCACTTTTGTCATCATTCACCAGCTGCGCATGAAACGCGCCGAGCTGGGTCTGAAACCCGGCAACCTGCTGCTGCAGCTGATGTTCATTGGCGGCGGCTTTGGCCTGGGCGCAGCCGAATATCTTATTCTTGCGCCCGCGCCGCTGCTGGCCAGCTTCTCGTGGGCCTCGCTGCTGTTTGCCGGCCTGCTGCTGGCGATCTCCACCGGCTTCACCGAAGAGCTGATCTTTCGCGGCGTGCTGCAATCGCTGGCAGCGCCCGCACTGGGCCGCTGGGCAATCCTGTATGTCTCGCTTTTATTCGCCGCGCTGCATATTGGCTACCTGTCAGTCTTCGACGTAGTGTTTGTGTTCGCTGTCGGCCTGGCATTTGCGCTTATGGTGCGCTGGAGCGGCTCGATCCTGGGTGTGACGCTGGCGCACGGTATGACGAATATCTGCCTGTTCCTGATTATGCCCTATGTCGCAGCTAGCCAGAACGCACAGCTGCGGCAGCTTTCGTCGTGGGCGATCTGGGGTGGCTCGACGGTCGCGTTTGTGTCGTTCGCCATCTACATGGTTCGCGCAGTGGCGCTGCCCGGCCTGCGTCGCCCGGCACAAACACCAGCGCTCGCGCCCGAAGCCGTTCCTGCCACTGCGGCACTGCCTGCTGCCGTGCCCGAAGCCATCCCTGCGCCGGCACCAGCCCTGCCTACAATAGCTGCCGAAGCCCCCGCACCTGCGTGGCGCAGCTGGCTGGCCGCGTTTCGCCCGGCGCCGGCAGCCGTGGCGGCCACGACCGAGCACGACATTCGCGCGCTGCGCCGCAGCATCGGCATGACGTACACGGAGCTGGCGCAGCGCACCGCACTGCCCGCCCGCCTGCTCGCCGAAATCGAGCATGGCCTGCGCCTGCCCGAACCGGAGCAGCTTCGCCGCATTGTGGTAGTGCTCAGCGGCTCGGTGCAGGCGCAGGC
>LJCR01000477.1 GCA_001399705.1 Kouleothrix aurantiaca | reverse complement strand
TGTTCCAGCAGGACATGACCGCGATGCGCGTCGTGATGCGGATGGGCTGGCAGCTGCCGAACCCACCGAACTGGATCAAGCAGACCGACAGCGACACCAGCCGCTATCCGTTCGCCGTCCTGAAGCCGTAATTCTGTAGCCCTGGAGGCCTGGAGTGCTGAGCCTCCAGGCCTCCACCGCGCCGACATTTACCTGGAGAAAACATTCCATGAGCCGCTACCCTACCGATCCTAACTTGCAGTTCCTGCGCGGGTCGCGCGGCGGCAAAGTCCGCCGGGGCTACCTCGCGCATTACGCCTTCGCGCCCGCCGCCGTCGCCAATGGCAGCGTGCTGGCCGCGACGACGCTGCTCGACGCTGTCGTGCAGAACCTGACGCAGGGCTTCGCCCATCCCGACGTGCCGCGCTGCCTCTCCATCAAGGGCAACGCCGCCGGCATCGC
Organism: Kouleothrix aurantiaca; assembly: GCA_001399705.1. GTDB lineage: Bacteria > Chloroflexota > Chloroflexia > Chloroflexales > Roseiflexaceae > Kouleothrix > Kouleothrix aurantiaca. Next base: position 3,180 of record LJCR01000477.1, on the reverse strand, counting down.
CGGCAATGTGGTCATCACCGGCGTGGACGCCAACGGCTTCCCGCTGACCGAGACGATCGCCCTGAACGGCACTACCGTGGTCGCCGGCACCCTGGCCTTCGCCAAGATCACCAAGATCACATTGCCCGTGCGCACGGCCGCCGGCAACACCGTGCAGGTGGGCGTTACCAACAAGCTGGGCCTGTGGCACAGCCTGACCTGGGATAGCCGCCTCGTGACCCAGTTCGACGGCGCGGCCGACGCCGGCACGCTGGCGATCGACGACGACGAGGTCACCAAGAACCTCTTCACACCGGCGGGCACACTCGACGGCACGAAGATCCTGCGGATCGTCTACGTCGTCTAAACCCGACCTTACCCGGCGCCTGGAAACTGCCAGGCGCCGGCTGTGGAGAGCACACCATGGCATCAGGAAAGGGACACAACGGCGGGTTCAACCCGTTTCGTGATTCTTCGGGCAGGTTTTCTGGCGCAGCGAGCCACGCTGTCGAACACCAGCGCCTGCGCGATGCCCAGCACCTCGCGGCGACTGGCGGTGCGGTAGCCGCAGCGGGTCGGTTGCGAGTCGCTCCAGTCGGAGCCGGGCATCCCGTACTCGTCCTGGACATCCTCCGCGCGCGTATGGACGATGCAGGTGTCCAGCATCGTCGCTTCCATATCGCGCTGCGCCTGCGTAATCTCTGCGTCAGGCGGGTTGAGGGTGGTGATTGGCGTGGTGCTCATCGCTACTCCTCGCCTGGCAGCTTGGTGATCGCCGGCGCACTTTCAAAGGTGCGCAGGCGCTCGACCGTCTCGGTGCTGAGCGAGACCAGCTTGAGCGGCGCGAAGCGCGCCGTAAAGTCGTGCAGGTAGTTCGAGCCGCGGCCAAGAATGAGGCCAGTGGCGATGGCGCCCATGTATGGGTACGGGGCGGTCAGGCCGAGCAGCGCGAGCAGATCGGCGTTGTATGCCACGCACAGCGCGATGGCGATCCCCGCCGCTGCGTACTGCTTGATGGCGGCCGGGATTCGCGCGCCGGCGTACTCGACGATGCCCTCGACGAGGGCGGCGAGCAGAAAGAACGTGGTGAGCTGCGTCATAGTGCGATGGTTCCTTCCTGAGTTACTTGCCGCGAGCGTAGCGCTTGAGCGCGTCGAGCGCCTTGGTCTGGGTCGGGATTTCACGCGTGAACGTCGAACGGCCATTCGGCTGCGTGAAGACATAACCGCCGCCGCGCTTGGGCCTGATGCTTGCGCCGGTCATCCGACCGTCGCGCTTCAGGGACATGGCGCCGCGGTTGTCCTTCGTGATAGTCTGCCGCCCGTCCCGCGAGCGATACACGGCCTGCGTGTGCCGCCGTGGGTCGGTCGATGGGCGATTGGCCCCGCTCTGCGAGGCATACGTGCCATCGCTGGAGCGATAGGGATTAAAGCCGCCGCGAAATCCTCTCGGCATCGGTGGCCTACTTTCGTTCGCACGCGGCCATTGGCACCAAGCCGGCGACGCTGCCGGTCGATTGGGCCATGCCAGGCATGCCGATGTGCGGCATCGGCGTGGGCATATCCACGCCGGCGCTTGCGCGCGCGCCGTTCGGGTGCGGCGTGTTTCGTTTCTTCTTGGCGGTGGCTGCAACTGCGAGCTCGCCGGTACGTGTGCCTGCCATAGCGAGGCCTCCTACTCGAACAGGCCGCTCCAAACGAACTTGGTGCCGCCTGTGTTGCTAATCCAGATGTTGCTGCTGCCCAATCTGGGATAGGCGACGGTCTGCCCGGGCACCGCGAAGCCGGTGAACGGGTCGCCGGCCTTGAGCGTGCCGACCTTGGCCGCGTCCCTGGTCGCCGAGGCGCGGATGATCACAGGGTCTTTCAGGCTCTGCCGCACGCGGTAGGTCTGAATGAGCGCGCCGTCCTGCTCGGGCCGGTCAACGTCCTGGGTCTGCCAGGCCGCCACGCTTGCCAGCACGGCCGCGATGTAGCGGTTGGGGGCGTTGCCGTCGGATGAGGGCGCGTAGCGCGGCAGCACGGCGCGGAGCGTGGTGAGCTTCCAGCGCTGGACGTATTGGCTACTGATCAGCTGGCACCAGTCGGCCAGGCCCGCGTTCCAGTTGGCGTAATACGCCCAGCCGCCGACTTGCCGAACCTGGCGGCCCTGCCCATTGCGGATATTGCCCCAATTCAGGGTCTCGCGGGCGACGCCGGCGGTGCCGCAGCTGCTCTCGTGCGCGAAGAACGCCAGCGCGATCGCCGGGTCGAGCTTGTAGCTCTCGCAGGTTGCGTACAGCGCCTCCGCCTCGATAAGTGCCGGGCTGAGGGCGCGGTCGAGCACCCGGGTAAACTGGTGGATGCTGATGCGCGGAGCTGCGATGAAGGTGAGATCGTTCGCCATCGTGGTCACCATTCCGTGTTTTCTTCTTCAATGCGCTGCTCGAGCGTCCGCTGCGCGCGAGTCGGCGCGACCAGGATCTTCACGCTCCGCACGCGCCGCCGGGCCGTGTGATAGGCCACCTGTTGACGGTACTGCTGGAGCTTCTGATCACGGTGCAGGGTCTGCCCGTCGGCGTCGATGTCGTAGGAGCCCTGGCCGATCAGCGCGGCCACTTTCTCCTCCCAAATGCGGGCGGCGGCCGCGTGCAGATCCCACACGACCACATCGACGAGCGAGCTGTTGGCCACCCAACTGTTCTGGCCCACCTTCTGCGCGGTCGGGAACTCCTTGACGAGCATGGTCAGGTCGGCGTCGGTGTAGGTTGCTTCGGTTGGCTCGGCCACCATCCGGCGCAGCCTGCTGATCACTTCGGGTTTTGGTTCGGGTAGAACGATCATGGCGTGCCTCTATGCGAATTCGTCGTGCTCAGGCGGCAGTCCCAGCTTGTCGCGGAGATCGTTGCGCTGCAGATCCCAGCCGATCCCGGCACCCTCGGGGCCATCGAGGAACGTGAACGCCGCGTCCGCATCGCCGGCTTTCATTGCCACCGCCGCACCGTAGAGCTGGCGCTTCTCGCGCTGCGCGTAGTCGCGGATCTTCTCGACGCGGCTCATCATGTCGAGCACATCGTGCAACGAGGCGTTGTCGGGTGCCTGGTAGCCAGCCTCGTCGAGGGCCTTGGTGATCAGTGGGTGGAAGGTCGTGTCGTCGATCTGCCCGGTCTGCCGCATAATCGACAGCTCGCTGAGCGCGAAGCCCAAGCTCTCTTCTTTGGGG
>LJCR01000476.1 GCA_001399705.1 Kouleothrix aurantiaca | reverse complement strand
GGGCCGCGCTGGCTGGAATGGAGCTGGAACGGCCCCGTGGCGCTGCAGGCGCTTGGCGCGCTGATGGTGCTTGGCTCGGTGCTGGTGGGGGTGTGGGCAGTCGGGCAGATGGGCTGGGCGCGCGTGCTGTTCGCGGCGGCGCTGTTCCCGCCCGGGCGCGGCGCAGAAGAGCACGACATCCCGCAGAAGCTGGTGGTGCGCGGGCCATACCGCTATGTGCGCAACCCGCTCTACGACACCGACATGACCCTGATCGCCGGCACTGCGCTGCTCACGCAAAACTGGGGCATCGTCGTGCTGCTGCTGGCCTATATCGCCCAGCTCGTGATGCAACTGCGCCTGGAAGAGCGCGAGCTGCGCAGCCGCTTTGGCGCGAGCTATGTGCGCTACTGCCAGCTGGTGCCGCGCTTCATCCCGCGCCTCACCCCCGTCGACCCACAGGCGATTGAGAAGCACTAAGCACGAGCGGGAAAATTGGCCACAGAGCGCACAGAGAGCACGGAGATGGGACGTCTTTCCCTTTTCTCAGTGCCTCTGTGCACTCTGTGGCTTCTTCCGCAAAACAGCATATCAGCCGCACATCATTCACAAAATCGCGCGTCTGCGCAAAACTGTAGTATAATTCGCTGAACTGTGTGAGTAAATGCACGAACATGCCGTGGCTCTCCGTTCGCGCCCTGGCGTGCGGCTCACGACGAGCCGAAGCACATTATCAGCACACCGGCGAAGGGGCCGCGCCTGCGACCGCAAGTCGTGGCACGAGTCGTGCCGCATGTCAAGCGGTTGCTGGCACGTGTGTTGATCTACGGGGTATATGAATGCGCCATCCACGACGACGGCTGGTTCTTTTTGCAAGCCTTGGTGTTGTAATCCTTCTTGCCATTCCGGCCATCTGGCTGGGTGTAAAGTGGAACCGGGCTCTTTCCAACATCAATAAAATGATCGTGCCAACGGTGGTGCTGCCAACAACGGCTGCCGCCACGCCCGAGCCACTTGCAGTGGTCGAAACGCCCGATCCCGAGCTTCCGCCCTTGCCTGAGCCAACCGCTGTTCCGCCGCCCGATGGTGTGCAGAACATCCTGCTGGTTGGCACCGACGCGCGCATTGGCGAAGATGTCAGCCGCACCGACACAATGGTCTGGGTGCATCTGGACCCGCAGGCCAACCGCGTCAGCATGATGTCCTTCCCGCGCGACCTGTGGGTGAACATTCCCGGCTACGGCAAGAACCGCATCAATACGGCCTACCTCACCGGTGAAACCAAGCTTGGCAAGGGCTACGGCCCGGCCCTGCTGAAAAAGACCGTTGGCGATCTTGTGGGCGTGCCGATTGACCATTTCGTGCTGATCAACTTCGACGGCTTCAAAACCATCATTGACAAGATTGGCGGCATCTATGTCGATGTGCCCAAGGTCATCGACGACGCCAAATACCCGATGGATGAGTATGCCGGCGATGTTCGCACCATGAAAATTCACTTCGACGCTGGCCGCCAGCTGATGGATGGCTCGAACGCGCTGATCTACGCGCGCACGCGCCACGCCGACAGCGACTTTGGGCGCAACCAGCGCCAGCAGCAGGTGCTGATGGCAATCTTCGACCGGATGCGCGAGCAAGGCTTGCTGGGCCAGCTCACCAGCCTCGACGACTACACGGATGTCCTGAGCAATTACATTCGCACTGACCTGTCGCGCACCGATATGCTGGGCCTGGCGGGTGTGGGTTCGCGCCTGCACTCCGAGAACATCCAGCGCTTTGCCATCGACGCGAAAATGGTCACGCCGCGCACCACGCCGGCCTATGTGCTGCTGCTGAAAGATCAGAAGGCGCTGCGCCTGCTGGTGAACCAGATGCTCGACCCAAGCGCGGCTGCGGCTGGCGGCGAAAACCCTGCCCCGTAAACGCGTCCTTTCAAACAATTATGCGCTCGGGTTCCCACAGTGGTAGCCCGGGCGCTTGTGTGTATGAGCCAAGCAAGCGCCCCTAGCCCCGCTACGCCGCCCGCGCCAGCCGCCACCCTGGCGCGGCGCATCGCGGTTGCCGCCATTCTGATTGCCGTCGGGAATATCGCCAGCCGCGTGCTTGGCCTTGCCCGCGAGTCGGTGATCGCCGGCACCTTCAGCCGCGGCACCGCCGTCGATGTCTTTACCGCCGCCTCGACCATCCCAACCACGCTCTACGACCTGCTGATCAATGGCGCGATCAGCGCGGCGCTGGTGCCGGTGTTTAGCGAATATGCCGAAGGCGACGAGCGCGAGTTCTGGCATATCGCCTCGATCATCATCAACCTTGCGCTGGTGGTGGTTGCGCTGGTCACCGCACTGCTGATCTGGCAGGCGCCGCTGGCCGTGACCGTGCTGGCGGGCGGCTTCAAAGACGACATTCGCGCCCAGGCGACGCAGATGGTGCGTCTGCTGCTGCCGGCCGTGGTGTTTATGGCGCTGTCGGGCCTGGTGACGGCAATTCTGTATGCGCGCCAGCGCTTTCTGCTGCCGGCCTTTACCACCAGCGCCTACAACGCGGGCATTATTGCCGGCGCGCTGCTGCTGACGCCCGTGCTCGGCCCGTTCAGCCTGGTGGCGGGCGTGCTGATCGGCGCGGTGATGCAGGTTGCGCTCCAGTTGCCCGGCCTGCGCGGCATGGAATATCGCCCGGTGATCGACCTGCGCCACCCCGGCGTGCGGCGCATCTTGCGGCTGTATGCGCCCGTGGCGATGGGCATTGGCTTTTCGATAATGGGAATTGTGCTGGATCGCAATCTTGCTTCGCGCCTGCCCAGCAGCGCGCTTTCGACCATGCGCTACGCGACCACGCTGATCCAGTTCCCGCTGGGCCTGGTTGCGGCGGCGGTGTCGTTTGCGGTGCTGCCCACGCTGTCGCGGCAGGCCAGCGCGGGCGACGAAAGCGCGTTTCAGCGGACCTTGGCGATGGGCATTAAAGTCGTGCTGCTGCTGATAGTGCCAGCCACCGCCGGGCTGGCCGCGCTGGCGCAGCCGGTGGTGGCGGTGCTGTTCCAGCACGGCAGCTTTGCCGCGCAAGATACACAGGCAGTGGCGCGCGCACTGCTGCTCTATCTGCCGGGCCTGCCCGCCGCCGCGATCGACCAGATGCTGCTGTTCGCGTTCTACGCGCACAAGCGCACACTCGCGCCGAACCTGGTGCAGGGCGCGGCGGTGGGGATTTACGCGCTCACCGCGCTGAGCCTGCTGGCGCTGAACCTGGGCGTGAGCGCGCTGGTGCTGGGCAACTCGGCGCAGTGGGTGGGGCATATGCTGGTGCTGCTGGTGCTTTCGCGTGGCATTGTGAACCTGCGCGGCGCTCGTGTGGGCGAGGCGCTGCTGAAATCGCTGCTGGCGAGCGCGGCGATGGTGGGCGCGATTCTGCTGCTGCTGCGGGTGCTGCCCGGCGGCGTGCTGGTGCAGCTTGCGCTGGCGGGTGGTGCGGGCGCCGCGGTGTATTTTGGCGCAAGCGCGCTCCTGCGCGTCGAGGCGCTGGATTTCTTCATTGGCGCGCTGACGCGGCGGCTGCGCCGTTCGCGCACGTAGAAGTATTCAGAAACAAACTCGCCACAAAGACTCGAAGACTCCAAGTGCTTTGGATACCAACAGCACTTGGAGTCTTCGAG
>LJCR01000475.1 GCA_001399705.1 Kouleothrix aurantiaca | reverse complement strand
CCGGCACGCAGGCTGCGCTCGCTTTCCCACAAGCCTTCGGCGGCCGCAGCGCGCACCTCGGCGTCGTCGTCGTCGAGCAGCCACAGCAGCGCCTGCGCGAAATCAAGGTCGACATTATCTTCGGCCAGATCGACCATTGCGTGGGCGATTTCGGCGCGGCGGTGCGCGTTGATTGTCGTCCAGGCCGGCCAGAACTCGTTGTATGCGTCGCTGCCAAGGCCAGAAAATGGTTTCAGGCTGCGCATCGCCAGCTTGTGGCTGGGTGAGCCAATATCATAAATGGTATCGGCAAGAGTCATTGTTCTCTTCCTCGTGTATGGAACTGGAAGCGCAGAGACGCGCCAGCGGCGCGTCTCCGTCGTCCAACAGAATCAATCGTGTAAGCGCTGAGGCCTAATCGTCGTCGTCATAGTCTAGGTCGTCGTCTTCTTCCTCGTCGTTGACCTCGACCGGCGGCGGCGTGTAGGTCCACGTATCGCCATCGTCCACAAACTCGTCGTTTTCCTTGAGCAGATGCACAAGATACTCGCGCGAGGCTGGGCGCAGCGCGTTTAAGCCAACATAGAGCTGGTCGACTGTGGCGCGGTAGCGCGGCTCCGAGCGCGTGCCGACCGGGTTGCCAACCGTCTCGAACACATGCTCGATCATCACGTCGCCCTTGCGGCGCTCGTTCATCGGCAGTGATTTGAGGTTGCGCAGGCGACCGAACTGCTGCTGGTTCACCAGCATGTCTTCGTCCACCGCCGCATAGTAGCTGACATTGGCGAACGCGAACTTGTTCTTCTTCTCGTCGAGCACCAGCAAGCGATCCTGCTGCTCGGGCTGCTCCTCATAGGTGAGCGTAAGGATATGCGGCTCGGCGGTGCGCGACAGGGTAATCAGCGCGCCCGGCACCAGATGCTCGTGGAAGAAGTTCTCCATGCCCTGCAGCCAGCCGCCGCGATTGCCGGTTGGGAAGCGCAGCTCGGCCAGTGCGGAGGTATAGTGCTGGGGCGATTCGATCCGCAGCACTGCGCTGCGCTGATCGGCCAGCAGGGCGTTGGGCAGCAGTGCCGCCAGCGCCTTGGTGTACGGCAGAATGCCATACTCCCATTCGAAGAAGGTCAGGATGTGGCTGAGCGTGCCGCTCTTGCGAATTGCGTCGACGCTCTGCTCGGCCAGGCTGTCGTCAAAGCCTTCTTCAAGGTAGCCGGTGATCTGGCCCATCTCGCTGGCCTTGACGCGCTTGGTACCGATCGCGGGCATGCCCTTGGTCGACCACAGGCGCGCGCCGTCTACGCCCACAAACTCGAAATCCTTCTCGCGGCTCAGCCGGTAGTCGAGCGCAAAGCGGAAGGTTTCGTAGTCGGACTGGCGCGGGTTGTGGTAGAAGATGTCGGCGATGATCTGCGCGTCGGCCATCGGCTCGCCCGTCTCGACCAGGTAGTCGCGGATGCGGCGGAGGTCGTTTTTACCGAAGTTTTCGACTGCCGCCTCGGGGTAGGCGTCGTTGCCGAACATCACAATCCGGCGCAGCGGGTCATTCTCAAGCGCGCTGCGGAATTGCGTGATCAGTGTCGGGCCGTACTGTGCCATCAGATCAGCCGTCGAGCGCCGCAGATCGATCTGCACGCCGTTCGGCAGCGTGATCATGGTGTTGTGAAGCATCGAGCTTGACTTTTCGGCCACTGGCGTAGCCGCTTCTTCCACGGCTTCGGCTGGCTCGGCGGCTTCGACTGGCTTGGCGGCGGCTTCGACTGGCTTGGTGGCGGCTACGACTGGCTCGGCGGCGACCTCCGCCGGCTCGGCCGGCGCGGCTTCCTCGACCACCGGCGCAAATGTGGCTTCCTCGGCAACGCTTTCGGCCAGCTCATCGCCCGGCACGATCGGCGTCAGGCCGGCCTGCTGCTGCCAGTAATCAGAAATATAGACCGGCTCTACCGTCGTGAGCGCGGGGCGGGTGGTCGTCACCACCACACTGATATCATCGACGGGCAGGGGGTTATCGGGCTCGTACAGCCGCTGCTTGAACATATGCGTGTTTTCGTCGCGGCGCGGGCGGTAGGCACCCATGCGCGACATAATGTACACCACGTCGTCGCCGCGCTCTTCGCGGGTGAAAACCGCATCGTTCTTATTCAGCGCGGCCTCAAGCTCCTGCGCAACTTTGGCTGGGTCGGCCTTGCGCTGGCCGGCAAAATAATCGGCCAGGTTCCCGAGTGTCTGGCGAATCGGCGCATCGACCGCGAAGAACGAGCCCTGCGCCTTCATGATCTCAAACACTTTTTCGGCCAGGGCCTTCTGCTCAGCGTTGCCGCTAAAAGTGGGCTGATCGCTCATCCGCGTTTCTCCTCTGCTGCCACTAGGTCGCGCAGAATGTCGAGGTAGCGCTCAACCAACTTGGCGATATCCTGAGGCTGGCCACTGGCGCGCAACATCTGCACCAGTTTGTCGAGGCCGGTCTCCCCAAAAAGTACGTTTTTGGCGTCCATAGCTCCCGTTATTTCTTGGCCCGAAAGCCGAAAAAGCGGCGCGCACGAAAATACGCGCACACGCAGCGCAACTAGCCGGGTATTATAGCATTGCGCGGGCGGCGGCGCAAACGCGTTTAATCGCGCAGGCTTTCGAGCGCCAGCGCGAGTGCGCCAATCGAAACGCTTTCAAAGCCCAGCACCGACGGCACGATCTGCACGGGGCGCTCGATCAGCGACGCCATGTAAACCGGTATGCGCGTTTTGATCGCAGCAATCAGCGCATCGCCGCCCTGGCGCGCAACCACCCCGCCCAGAATAATCATTTCAGGGTCAATCAGCGCGATGATCTGCGAAAGGCGAACTGCCAGCAGGTCCGCGGCCTCGCCAATGATCTGCGGGCCGATCTGGGCATCACTGAAAATGTCGCTGAGCAGGTTGGTTGGGTGACCTAGCTCGGCCGCGCGCTGCAAAATCCCGCTGATCGAGAGGCGCTGCTCAAGCGTGCGCGGTGGCTCATTCGGGTAAATTGGATCGATTGCGCCGACCACGGCATGCCCGACTTCGCCGGCCATGGTTGTTGCACCATGATACAGCCGCCCATTCAGCACCAGGCCGCCGCCTACGCCGCTGCTCAGGTGGAGGTAAAAGAGATTTTGGACACTGTGCCCAACGCCAAAGGTTGCCTCGCCCAGCGCGATCAGGTTGGCGTCGTTGTCGAGCAGGGTCACAGCGCCAAACGCATCCTCAATATGGTCTTTCAGCGGGAACTGCTCCCAGCCGCTGATGCGGTGCGAGCGCTGAACAATGCCACGGCGCGCGTCGACCGGGCCAGCAAAGCCCACGCCAATGCGCACCAGCCGCTCGGGCGCGACGTCGTACTGGCGCATGAGTTCGCGCGCCTGTTCGAGCGAGGCGGCCAGGAGCTGGTTGGCGCTGCCGCCGCTGATTTCGCGCGAGGTGCGGTGGTAGGTATGGTTCTGCACATCGCGCAGCGCGGCGCGCAGGCCGTACCCGCCGATATCCATACCAAGAATATAGCCCTGGCTGCCCAGAAATCCCCAGCTGTTGTGTGCGAGCCGGTCTTGCACGAGGGGTTGCGGGTCGTTCATGGCGATCCTCTTTCTCGGTTATGACGGCATGAGGGAGTATTCGGGTGGGCGTACGTGAGCATTATAGC
>LJCR01000474.1 GCA_001399705.1 Kouleothrix aurantiaca | reverse complement strand
TGATTATACTGACGAGCTGGTCGGTTGTGGTGTGCTCAACAGTGAGGCACCTATTAGAGAGGATTGAGCCAATGCAGATGCTGTCAGCAATCCCCGCTTTACCAGTACGCAATGTCGAAAAGAGCATACCATTCTATCGGGATACTTTGGGTTTAGCTATGCGGCATCACGATACTGGCTTTGCTATCTTCCATCGAGATACCGTAGAAATCCATTTGTGGCAGGCTGATGATGAGAGCTGGCGGACGCGGAGCAACGCTGAGCCTGTTTGTTCTGGAGCTGAGAGTTTCATTTCTGGGACGGCAAGTTGTCGGATTGCAGTCACAGGAGTAGACGAGCTTTACACCCGTTTGCAGCGAGAGAGTGTGATACACCCAAACGCGCATATCACAAATACGGAATGGGGCACCCGCGAATTCGGCGTCATTGACCCAGACAACAACCTCATCACATTTTTTGAAAGGCCCAATAAGTGATAACTGTACAAACACAATCGACTATCACCTGTCCAAACTGCCACTTTGCAAAGGTGGAAGAAATGCCGACTGATGCGTGCCAGTTCTTCTATCGCTGCACGAGCTGTGGCGTTCTCCTCCGGCCGCAAGGTGAAGATTGTTGTGTGTTCTGTTCCTACGGTGATACACCCTGCCCGCCCAAACAGCAGGAAGGGCGTTCGTGCTAGCACACGCGGTTGTGTGCAGGAGGGTCTATGCGAACGCGAGTACGTAGCCTCGGAGTAGCTTACCTTGTGCTGCTCTTTAGCCTTGTCTTTGTCGCTTGTGGAGGGCCAGCACCAGCAACGACGAATGCTCCAGCAACAGGCATACAGGTTGCCGCAACGCCAGAGCCGATACTTACCGACCTACACGGGCCAGATGAGCTTAAAGCCCAATTTAATCGAGATGCCGGCGTTCCACGGCTCATCTTACTGGTCTCACCGACCTGAGGGACGTGCCTTGCAGGAGCCCGTTGGGTTCAGGATGAAATTCTTGCGAAGCAGCCGAACGCGAAGCTGCACGTCTACACAATTTGGCTGATTGGTTTGGGAGGCGAACGGCGGTCGAATTGGAGCTCCGATGTGATGCCCGACCCGCGCGTGCTTCATTACTGGGATGCAGAACGCTTTGCCGGACTCTGGTTTGCCAAAAACATCGATGGCGCTGATGGTTATATGTGGGATACCTACCTGCTCTACGGCCCAAACGCTACTTGGAGCCAGGCCCCCGGCCCGCTTCTTGGTTCTGGCGGAACGATTATCGATACCAGCGCCGAACTTCGTGATAAGCTCACGCCGCTGCTGAAGCCGTGATATGTGAACTGTGCGAGGGTAGCAATGAACGAGGCAGCCCTGACCAGCCTAGCTGCAACCGTCGCTGACCGGCTGTGTGGTGAGAATGAACATATTTGCGTCGCACTCATTCGCCAGCTTGCGGCTGGTCAGCCTGTCTCCACTGCGCACTTGGCTGCGGATATTGCAATGGAGGAGCCAGCGGTCAACGCCGTATTGCAGCAGATGTCTGATGTGGCCTATGACGGCGATGGCCAGGTCATCGGCTTTGGGTTGTCGCTGGTGCCGACTGCGCACCAATTCAGCTTCAACGGCCGAACCTTGTATACTTGGTGCGCGCTCGATACGTTTTTGTATACGGCGCTGCTCGCCCAGCCGTCTCAGGTGGTTTCTCATTGTCCGGTCACCGCTCAAAAAATCACACTGGCAATGACGCCGGAAGGTATCACCGAGCTTTCACCTACATCTAGTGTTATTTCGCTCGTAATTCCAGACGGGTCGATTGCGGATTGCCGACGCAGCGCCTTTTGCAACTATGGCCACTTCTTTCCCACCCCCGAGGCGGGCGCGACTTGGCTGCGTGACCACGCCAACGGCGTCATCTTGTCAATAGCGGACGCTCATCGCCTCGGACGACTACTTGCCGAACATCGCGCTATGCTTGCTGGGGGTTAGTGTAGGTCGGCTACCAGAAAAGCTAGCCAAGGAGATACGCTTCTTTGAGCCAGGTACACAATTGGCTATCAACATCATTTGGTTTTTCCAGCTTTATCTCGTTGTGGTAGCGGTTCTTTGAAACCTGCTCTGTTTTAGCCACACGTGGGCTTTCGATGGGTTTTTCGGTTCGCAGGTTAAGGTATAGAAAGCTCTTGCGCGGATGCACTCCTGCAAAACCGACCGTATTGACGAGATGGATTGAGGTCTTCTTGGGTTCTACCTTAAACGGTCCCAGTTCGTGGAGTACTTCAAGGAGACGGTCATACGTCTCCCGCACCACCGGCTCTTTACCGGCAAATAGTGCATCTGCGGTATAGGCATCAGTCATTCTCATACTCCCCAGGCTCCAATAACGAAACCGATTATCAGACCACCAATCGTACCCAAGCCGATGATAGGCGCATAGGCTTTCGTGATGATAGCGTCAGGCAGGCTCAGCAGAAGTCCGATTATCAGACCGTTGAGCCAGCCAGGTACAGGTAGGCTGCTAATCCCGATGACAAACCCGACTGCGAAGCGGTTTATGAATGCCCCAAGCATCGCCGCCCGCTTGTCCTCAAATTGCAACGGTATCATCACAGCGACAGCTACAGCACCAAACACGAGGCCGCAGATACTGCCGAGAATAGTTCTATCCATTCTTCTCCCCCTGAAGGTTTTGCCTTTAACAACGATTTGGCTGCCTCGCTACGGTCGCTGACTTGTGATGAAAGCTCAACAATGATGCTCACCGTTTTCTCCTTTTGGTCTAGCACTATTGTACTATGAAATCCCTTATCGATTTGCGGCCCACCTCCGTGCTACGTTCGCATAATGTCTCTTCCGCGTACCACCCCTTTTCAAGCTCCTTGATTTGATCAGGTTCTTCAATCTTCTATGGTTCGCAATAAGAGCGAGATCTACCTACTATATGAACCAAATTCTCCCGCCCGCTTGCTTACCTGATTTTGAGTATGCTATCCTGAAGTTCGTATAACAACGGCTCTTCTCCCCCTTAATTGCGCGCGGGCCGGATTTCGGAAACGGCTAAGGGCGGAAGGGCTGTGGTTATGCGAACTTCATTATGGAAGAACAAAGCCTGTGGGATACCCCAATTCAGGGCGGTGCATCAATCCAAACCCTTGAGGAAGGTGTAGCGTTTTTTGTTTCGGTCGGGATGCCGGCCCGCAATCTTTCGGAGCACGCGCGTCGAGCATATGAAGCCGATTTAGGAGACCTGGTCACCTTCTTACAGCAGCGCGGCATCCGACTCATCAAGGAAGTTGGGTTACCAAACCTGCTTTGGTATCAGGCTGAGATGGACAGACGTGGCTACCAAGACTCGACCCGCAAACGTAAAACGTATGCCATTAAGAACTTCTTCGGCTTCCTGGCGCACAACCAAATCGTCGCCGCAAACCCAGCTGCCCGCCTTATTCCCCCACTGGCGAACGGTAAAGACCCCCGTTATCTCTCTGCTGAAGAATACCGGTGTCTCAGGCTTGCCGCGAGTCACCATGCCCGCGATGCAGCCATCATCGAGGTCTTCCTACAGACAGGTATGCGACTGTCTGAGCTAGCCGGGCTGACACTTGATGACATCGATATCCCGCAGCATATCACCCGTAGCTCTGAAGGCGGCGGCAC
>LJCR01000473.1 GCA_001399705.1 Kouleothrix aurantiaca | reverse complement strand
ACGACCGACGAATGACGACCGACGAATGACGACCGACGAATGACGACCGACGAATGACGACCGACGAACGACGAAGGACGGCCGACCACTGACGATCGACCACCGACGACCACCAATCACTATAGCGTCCTGAGTAGCACGAAGTGCGTATCGAAGGGCGCGGCGATGAACAACAACCGACGAACGGCGAATGCAGTACGAGCCAAGCTTGTCTTCGCCCAGCAACTGCACACGCGCAAACGCTATCGGCATGCACGCAAACGCTATTGGCATCGACGCAAACATTCCAAGCATGCACGCAAACGCTATTGGCATGCACGCAAACACTATTGGCATCGACGCAAACGCTATCGGCATCGACGCATATGCTTCAAGCATGCATGCAAACGCTATCGGCATGCACGCAAACGCTATTGGCATCGACGCAAACATTCCAGGCATGCACGCAAACGCTATTGGCATGCACGTACACAGGCCAATTAGTGGCAACCTTTATTAGCTGCAATAGTACTTTGTATTCAGAAGCATCTGTACCCTTCACACTATCGCAGACAGGACGATTGTGCGATTGGCGCGGGGCAAAAGTTAGGCTATTCTAGCCCTGGCTTCGCCACCATGCTATTGAAAACCTCTATCTCAAAGGAAACGTGAACATCATGACACAACGTCGTAGCAAACCACTTCCCCCAAGTATGATCGACAGCGATCGTATGGTCCTGCGGGCGCTCAGGCTGCTGCCCGATTACGCACCCGCTAATCGGGATTTAAGCAAGGAGTCGCTGCAAGCCAAAGATGCTGCCCTGACGGCGGCCGAAGAGCGCGAATTTCAGCTTGAAATGGAGTTGGCCGCCGCGCGCAGCACCCGCGCCACGCTCGGCTGGGAGCTGCACGACGCTGTGTTGCTGGCGAAGGCAGCCGTTACCAGCCAGTACGGCTCGAATTCCGACGCCATCGCATCGCTGGGCCTGAAGAAGAAAGGCGAATATCGCCGGCCCGGGCGGCGCAACCCTCCCGAGCGCGCTGAATAACCAATCTGTCTGCCTCGGCTCTCGGCACCAGCGCCGCGCATACGCGCGGCGCTGGTGTTGTTTTGCGCGCAACACTTGCCCAGCAAGCCCGGAGAACTCTGCACCGTAGCAACCATGCCGACTCAATATTAGCTGCTTTCTGTTCTCTATGTTTTCAGCTGCGCATTCTACAATCGTGTTGCTACAACATCACCGCACTGCAACACCGCACGCAAAAACTATCTACTCACACGCGCATCCCGTGAAATCGCGCACGTCTACGCTGTTCGCCCATCAGAGAACAACCATCTGCCCGCCTGATAATCGCGGAATGCCAAGCGCAGAACAGGCTCAGCAGTTCCCCGTCCATCCTATATGAGGCGTCGAAGAGCGAGGAAGGATTCTCATGTCAGTACTACGGCGTTTCGCAGGTGCAGGTGCATATCGTGCAGTCACCACGCTCAAACGAAATTCCCTGTGGACGGTATTAGCCCTGCTTGCCGTCCTTACGGCAGCCACTGGCAAGCAGATGACTGCATACGCGGTAAGCAGCAACGCGCCGCCCAAGCGCCCATCCTTCGCTATCAGCTCATTAGGCGCGCCCAGCTCGCAGTTCACGAACTCAAGCACGCTGGCGAACTTCACCGTCAATGCCGGCAGCAACCGTCTGCTGGTGGTCGCAGCCAGCGACCCACTCGCAACCGATGTCAGCAGCGTTACCTTTAACGGCAGCCCACTTACCCAGGCCACCTCATCAAATGATGGTATGGCTGTCGATGAAATCTGGTACCTCGCACTGGGCACAAGCGCCTCGCCAACGACCGCAAACATTGTTATAACGACCCCGAATGGCACGAGCAAGAAGTTTATTGCTGCCGTCGCCTACGATGGCGTTGATCAGGTTTCCCCCGTAACAGCTGGCCCAAGCAGTGGGCCAAGCAGTGGAAATTCCTCGCTGAATGTCAGCAGCGCTGCTGGCGATCTGGTCTTCGATGTCTTCGATACGTTTTTAACTGGCACACCGGCAACAGTAAATGTTGGTGCAGGACAGACAGTCGTTCACGATCAGGCTGGCGCCATTCAGGCTTCGGACTTTGCCCATTATGCAACCAGTGTAGAAGCGGGCGCGGCGACAACGACCATGAGCTGGACCTCGAACGCCATAGCGTTGCTGCAGGTATCGATTAATATTCACCAGGCCGCCGCGCCGACGAACACACCCACGAACACGCCAACCAACACGCCCACCAACACACCGACTAATGCGCCCACCAACACACCGACTAATACGCCCACCAACACACCCACCAACACGCCCACCAACACACCCACCAACACGCCCACACCGACAGCTACGCCCTGCCCCTTCGGCTATAGTGTAAGTTTCGCTGCCGCCGTCAATTACACTACCGGAACAGCCGCATTTGGGCCTAGGGCGATCGATCTTGACGGCAACGGTACGCTTGATATGGCAGTAGCCAACTTATTAAGCAGCACGATCAGTATTCTGGGCGGCAGTGCGAACGGTACTTTTGCCTCTGCCACCAACTACCCTGTCGGAGCCAACCCATACTCATTGGACTATGGCGACTTTAACGGTGATAACAAACTGGATCTCGCGGTTCCAAACTCGAATAGCGACAATATCAGCATTCTCTTGGGCAATGGTGATGGATCGTTCCAGAACCCTGTCAACTATCCAGCGGGTGGCGGCAACCCCGACTCAGTGGCAGTGGGTGATTACAACAATGATAGCAAGCTCGACCTCGCCACTGCAAACTTCAGCAGTAACACTGCGAGCATCTTGCTGGGGAATGGCGATGGCACATTCCAAGGCGCGGTCACCTATTCCGCTGGAGCAAACCCCTTCACAGTGGTGGCGCGCGACTTCAACGCCGATGGCAAGCTCGACCTGGCTGTTGCCGACCGAGGTGGCACAACCGTGGCCATCCTGCTCGGCAACGGCAATGGTACCTTCCAGAATGCAGTTTTTTACACGGCGGGAACAAATCCATATTCAGTGGCTGCGGGCGATTTCAATGCCGACGGTAAGCTCGACCTGGCCGCCGCAAACCTCGGCAGCAACGACGTAAGTATCCTGCTGGGCAACGGCGACGGCACCTTCGCGAGCGCGGTAAACTATGCGGCCGGCAGCACCCCGGACGCAATCGCACTAGGCGACTTTAACAACGATGGCCGGCCTGATGTGATCGTCACGAACCAGAATGCAAATACGGCCAGCATTCTATTAGGAAACGGCGATGGTACGCTCCAGGCTGCGCTTGCTTTCTCAACAGGCTCTGCTCCAGCCGGGGTAACTGTGGGCGACCTCAACCAAGACGGCAGGCTCGACTTCGGCAGTGCAAACTATACCAGTGGCAATATCAGCATCCTGCTCAACACCAGCGGCTGCATCTCACCCACGAGCACGCCCACGAACACGCCCACGAACACGCCCACGAACACGCCCACGAATACACCCACCAACACTGCCACGAACACACCAACTGACACAGCGACAAGCACTGCCACCAGCACGCCGACCGATACACCTACACCAACGAACACCAATACCCCTACGAACACGCCGACCGACACTGCAACGCCGACCGACACCGCAACGCC
>LJCR01000472.1 GCA_001399705.1 Kouleothrix aurantiaca | reverse complement strand
CGTTTGGGCGGCTGGGCTGCCGCAGGCCACCAGGGCCAGGGCTGCAACCAGGCCAACCATCCATCGTTTGAACACTACATTGCTCCTTATATGGTACCGTGCCAATGACATTGGTAAAAGAGTGCGGGCCGCTCGATGCAGCGCTATGCACATCGGCATTCTCGCTTGGTTGCCGATAAAATGACCACAGGCTGGCGATAAAACGCGGTCGGTCGTCGGTGGTCAGAAACTATTCGTCGTTCAGCGACAGAATCGCCATAAACGCTTCCTGCGGAATCTCGACGCTGCCGACCATCTTCATGCGCTTCTTGCCTTCTTTTTGCTTTTCCAGCAGCTTGCGCTTGCGGGTGATATCGCCGCCGTAGCACTTGCTGAGCACGTCCTTGCGCATGGCCTTGACGGTCTCGCGGGCCACAATTTTGTTGCCAATTGCAGCCTGGATGGGCACCTCGAACATCTGGCGCGGGATGAGCTTGCGCAGCTTTTCCACCAGCGTGCGGCCGTTCGCAAAGGCGAAATCGCGGTGCGCAATCAGCGACAGCGCGTCGACGGGCGTGCCATTCACAAGGATGTCGAGCTTGACGAGATCGGCTTCCTGGTAGCCGGCCAGCGAGTAATCGAGCGAGGCGTAGCCCTGGGTGCGCGACTTGAGCTGGTCGTAGAAATCGATCACAACCTCGGCCAGCGGGATTTTATACTTGAGCAGCACGCGCTGTGGGTCGAGATAATCCATGGTCTCAAATGCGCCGCGCTTGTTCGTCACCAGATCCATAATCGTGCCGATGTAGCGCGTGGGCGTAAACACGCTGATCTGCATCACCGGCTCTTCGATGCTGGCGATCCGCACGACCTCGGGCATATCCGAAGGGTTATCGACCGTCACGACCTCGCCGTCGGTGAGCAGCACCTGGTACTCAACGCTGGGCGCGGTGATCAGCAGCTCCAGGTTATACTCGCGCTCCAGCCGCTCGCGCACAATTTCCATGTGCAGCAGGCCCAGAAATCCGCAGCGAAAGCCGAAACCCAGCGCGGCCGATGTTTCCGGCTGGTAGGCAAGCGCGGCATCGTTGAGCTTGAGCTTCTCGAGCGCTTCGCGCAGGTCGATATAGGCATTTGACTCAACCGGGTACAGGCCGGCGAAGACCATGGGCTTGGCCGGGCGGTAGCCTTCCATTGGCATCGCGGCCGGCCGGCTCGCCAGAGTGACGGTGTCGCCCACCTGGCAATCGACCACCGACTTCAGGCCGGTGGCGATATAGCCGACTTCGCCGGGGCCAAGCTCGGGCAGCGGCGTCATACCGGGGCGAAACGCGCCCAGCTCCAGCGTATCGGCCTCTACCTGCGTGCCCATCAGCAGGATGCGCGCGCCGCTGGTCAGCACGCCGTCCAGCACCCGCACATAGGCGATCACGCCCTTGTAGGCATCATAGTGCGAGTCGAAGATCAGCGCGCGCAGCGGCTGGTCGCGCTGGCCTTTTGGCGGCGGCATGCGCTCAACGATCGCCTCCAGGATCTCGGTGATGCCGATGCCGGCTTTGGCCGAGGTATGGAGCACCTCTTCTTTCGGCATGCCCAGCACATCTTCGATCTCCTGCGCCACCATCTTCGGCTCGGCGCCCGGCAGGTCGATCTTGTTCAGCACCGGCACAATCGTCAGGTCGTGCTCCAGCGCCAGGTAGACATTCGCGAGTGTCTGCGCCTCGATGCCCTGCGCCGCGTCCACCACCAGGATCGCGCCTTCGCAGGCTGCCAGCGCGCGCGACACTTCGTAGGTGAAATCGACATGCCCAGGGCAGTCGATCAGGTTCAGCTCGTACGTCTCGCCATCGTTCGCGCGATACGCCATGCGCACGGCCTTGGCCTTGATGGTGATACCTTTTTCGCGCTCCAGATCCAGGCCGTCGAGCAGCTGGTCGCGCCGCTCGCGCGAGCTGATCGTGCCGGTCACTTCAAGCAAACGGTCCGATAAAGTCGTCTTGCCGTGGTCGATATGCGCAATAATAGAAAAGTTCCGTATCCGCTGTTGGTCTTGCATAGGGTTTATATTGAATAGCGTCGGGAGGACGCGATAGCACGCGCGGCAAGTGACAAGCGGGCGTGGTAGGCATTAAACAAAAGGCACAGCGCGCCAGCGGCACGATGCGCTTCGGCTCAGTATAGCAGCATCAAGCGGGGAACGCAAAGCTGGGTGGATGAGGAAACTCTTACCATTCCTTAATACGCCCTTAGCATTGGGCGCATACCATAGCGCACATAATGTGCCGCCGTGCCTGAAGGCTGTTGCGATGCGCGGGCAGCTATGATAGCATATCCCTACCGCATCGGGCTGTCCAAATACGCGCACTCGTGCCGACCATGCGCTGGTAATATTGAAGGAGTCCTCCATGCGCGATCGTTACCTCCGGCAGTTAAAACTTGTTCACGATGACCTCCTGCGCATGGGCAGCCGGGTCGAGCACGCGCTTGCCGAGGCCATGCGCGCGCAGGCGCGGGCGCGGCTGGGCGAAGCAGCCAGCCATGCGCTGGCCGAAACGGTGAGCGCCTGGTATGCCGCCCGCGGCCTGATCGAGCCAGCCGCCCACGCCGCACTCCACGCCGAGCAGTGGGAACAGGCCGCCGCGCTCCTTGCCGACCTGGCCGAGCGCGACAGCCTGGGCGATGTGCAGCGCCTGCGCGAACTGATCGAGCGCTTGCCCGAGCCAGCGCGCGCCGCTCACCCGCACGTTGCCCTTGGCTATGCCAGCGTGCTGCTGTTCACCGGCGACCGCTACAACCCCGGCACGGCGCACGCTGTCGAATCGTGGGTGCAGCGCGCCGAGGTGGTGTGGCTGGCGGAAGAAAACGAGCCCATGCTCGGGCGCGTGGCAACGCTGCGCGCAATGGTGGCTTTCTGGCAGGACGACATGGCCACGCTGTTTGCGCTCGCCCACCAGGCCAGCGCTCTGCTCGATCCCTACGACACAGTGTATCAGGGCATCTGCCGCTTGTTCATCGCCGTCGAGGCGTTGCTGAATGGCGCAATTGCCGACGCGCAGAGCATAGCGCTGGAGGCGCGCACGCTGTGCATCATCAGCCAGAACCAGCAGGGTGTGCTGGCATCCGCATTTGTGCTGGCGTCGGCGGGTCTGTACCAGGGCAACCTTGAGCTGGCCGCAGGCCTGTACGAAGAATGGCTCGCCAGCGCCGCCGGTGGGCCAGAAATGTATGAAGACCAGAGCGAGGCGCAGTTCGGCCTTGCTGCGGTGGCCTACGAGCGCAACGAGCTGGATGCCGCCGAAAAGCATACGCTCCGTGCCCAGGCGCTGGCGCACGAACGCCACGCCGAGCGGCTCCGCACCCAGGCCGGCCTGATGCTGGCGCGCATCGCGCAGGCGCGCGGCCAGAGTGGCGCGGCGCAGCAGCAGCTTCAGGCGCTGGCGACCCAGGCGCACACGCCCGCGATTCGTCGCGAGATAATGAGCTGGCAGGCATGGCTGGCGCTCGCCACCAGCGATCTGGAGACGGCAGCGCGTTTGTGTGGCGAGCGGACACAATCACCCGCGCCGGCCGCGCGCCTGCAGCACGAGCACGAAGCCCTGATCGCGGCGCGTCTGCAGCTGGCGCAGGGAAATCCCGCCCGCGTGCTGGCCGCGCTGGAGCCATGG
>LJCR01000471.1 GCA_001399705.1 Kouleothrix aurantiaca | reverse complement strand
GCGCTGCAGTCGTTCGCGCAGCGGCTGGAACAGCACCGCCACCAGGCCGGTCGCCAGCAGCGAGATCGAAAGATTATTCTCGGTGCGGAACAGCGTGCCCAGGTAGCCCACCACCACCACGTACAGCGCGACCACGCAGGCGGTGAGCGCGCCATACACCAGCGCGCGGTTGATCAGCAGGTCGATATCCCACAGGTGGTAGCGCAGGATCGCCACGCCAATCGAGAGCGGGATGAGCAGAAAGCCGGCGTAGATCAGCGCATTTCCGGCCACCTTGCCGGGCAGGGTGCTCAGCCAGTCGCTGCCCGTCAGCCAGGTGCCAACCAGCAGCAGCACATTCCAGCCGAGCCCGCCGACAATGCCGAACATCACCCAGCGCGCCTGCTGCTGCTCGGTGCGGCTGGATGTCTGGCGGTAGCGCACGATCTGGATGGCGAGCGTCAGCACCATCAGGATGCCAAAGAGCGGGACATGAATTTCGGTGAGGAACGTATTTGTAGCAGGCGGTAGCCACAGCGGAAAGATGATGCGTGCGCCGGCTTCGAATCCATAGACGGCCAGAAAGAAAAAGCTGGCGTACATCCAGCGGTGCGGGAAGGTGCCGTTCGGGAAGATCAGCAGGAACACAAAAAAGAGCAGCCCGCCCACCCACGCGCCAACGGAGACAAGGTTGGCGAGCACGGGCTGGGCCGCCCACAGACTGTTCGGTGTGCCGGGGAAAGTCGCGCTCCAGCACAGCAGCATCACCGCCGTGAAGCGCGCCATGGCGTCGGCCGGGCGGCGCCAGTACATCACGGTGGCGAGGCCAGCATGCACCAGAAAGAAAATGATGTACAAGGCGATCTGGTAGCTGGCGTACCAGCCTGGCGTGTAGCCAGCGGCGCGCAGCTGATCGATCTGCGCCGCCGTCAGGTAGAACATATCCTCGGTGCAGGGCACGCCGCCGCAGGCGATTTGCAGCTCGCCATGCAGAAACCACAGGCTCAGCGCGAACAGCCCGCCCAAGATTGCGCACAGCGCCGCCCAGCCCAGCCGCGAAGCGAGCAGGCGGCGGTCGATTGGGGGCGCGGCGGCTTGGGCTTTGGTGAGCATGGGCGATCCTGTGGCAAACATTTTGGACAGTGTAGCATGCCACTTCCTCGCGTGGATCAGCCCATGCACCTATGCGCTTTCCCGATTTCTTCCCGGTTGGCTCGGGAAGGTTGCGTATCCACGACGAGTAGAAATTCACCACGGAGGCACAGAGACGGCGAGACAAGGAGATGGGGACACAAGAGATCGCGAGAGCGGACACTAGCGTCCTGAGTGCGGCGCAGCCGCGTATCGAAGGGCGCCAGAAAAATCACCACGGAGGCACGGAGGCAAGGAGATTATGTTGCAGGTTCGCAGGTTTGAAAGCTGGCAGGTTGCAGGTTCGTAGGTTTGAAAGCTGGCAGGTTGCAGGTTCGCAGGTTCGCAGGTGGCAAATCTGCGCTTCTCTTCCCTTCGTGTCTTCGTGCCTTCGTGGTTACGGTTTCTGGTTCTTTGGTTCTGCGGTTCTCGCCCTTCGATACGCGCTGCGCGCTACTCAGGACGAGGTTCCTGGCCCGGTTCTGCGGTTCTTTGGTTCTTTGGCTCTGCGGTTCTCGCCCTTCGATACGCGCTGCGCGCTACTCAGGACGAGGTTCTCGGTCTCAGTTCTGTGGTTCCGTGGTTCCGTGGTTCTTTGGTTCTTTGGTTCTGCGGCTCTGCCAACGGCCATTTGCAAACTGTCCCATCCCCCAACTGCTATCTCCCAACCCCCAGCTTCTTCGCCATGAAAAAGCGCTGGTGGCCGGGCGGCAGGTCGTCGAGCACGCCCCAGACGTGGTAGCCATTGCGCTCGTAGAAGCCGCGCGCCTGGAAGCTGGTGGTGTCGAGATGCACAGCTGCGCAGTTGCGCTCGGCGGCGATTGCCTCGGCGCGCGCCAGCAGGCGGCTGCCCCAGCCCTGCCGGCGCACCGCGTCGTCCAGCCACAAAATCTCGACATACAGCCAGCTCCAGTAGGTGCCGCCGATCAGCCCGCCCACCACCGCGCCATCCGCATCGCGCAGCAGCAGCGTGACGGGCGTGAAGCTGTCGTCGCCGGCGTGGCGCTGGTTGAAGCGCGACAGGCCCCAGCGCACGGCTTCGACATCTTCGTAAGGCGCGTCGGGCTCCTCGCGCAGGGTGTATTCCTCGGCCACGGGCTACAGCGCCTCGAAGACGATATCCTGCGCACCCTGCCACAGCACCGTGCGGCCCATCGCGGCGAGCTGGTCGTGGCCGTCGAGCAGGGTCAGGAAGTGGTTGCCGGCCAGCTGGCCCATTTTGCTGGCGAAGCAGGCGCTGCCGTACGGAAACAGAATCTCGGTTTCGCTGTAGCCGCCCGGGTAGAACAGAATGTCGCCGCGCGACGGGTGGCTGGTGTGGTTCTCGAAGCTCACGCCCAGCTCGAACTCGCCCAGCGGAATCCAGCAGGCCTCGCCGCTCCAGCGCGCGTGGATGATCTTCTGGCGGTAGGGCAGCAGCTTCTCGAATGCGGCGCAGGTCAGCGGCGCGTTTTCGGTTTCCATGCGGGCGGTGTACACAAACTGCCCGCCAACGGTGATGCGGAGTGTTTTCATGATTCTTCCTTTTCAAAAGATTTTTGATAGGTATCAGCAGATTACGCAGATGACACAGATACCTATATCTACAGTGAAGGCAGATTAGTTAAGCCACAGAGCGCACAGAGGACACTGAGTTTGGTTTTATTGCTCGGTGATCTCCGTGTTCTCTGTGGCTAATCGTTTGGCTCTCGGCTGTAATCTGCGTAATCTGCGGATTATGTATTTCCCACGGCCTCGATCGCCGCGAGCACGCGCTCGGGCGTCATTGGCTGCTGCGAAAGCCACGCGCCGGTTGCGTCGTGGATGGCGCTGGCGATGGCGGGCGCAAGTGGCACCAGCGCCATTTCGCTCATGCCGCGCGCGCCGAACGGCCCGTTCGGGTCGGCTTCTTCCAGAATGATCGGCACGATCTCGGTGGGCATGTCGAGCACGGTGGGCAGCAGGTAGGTGCTGAAATGCGGCGTCAGCACGCGGCCATCGCGCACCTGGAAATGTTCGAGCAGCGCGTAGCCAAGCGCCTGCGCCAGACAGCCCTCGATCTGCGCTTCGACCTGCTGGCGGTTGATCGCCCGCCCAACGTCGTGCGCGCTGATGATGCGCAGCACCTGCACCTGCCCGGTCAGCGTGTTCACCTCGACCTCGACCGCCTGTGCGACATAGCCGTAGCAGTAGTTCGGCACGCCCGCGCCAGTCACCGGGTCGAGCGGGGTGGTGGCCGGCGGGCGGAACTGCACCGTCGCAATCGCCGGGCGCTCTTCTTCCTCGTTCCACAGGCGCAGCGCCTCCTGCGCGGCGTCGTGCACCGCCCGGCCGGCCATGAGCGTCAGACGTGAGGCAGATGCGCTGCCAGCGTTTGGTGCCTCGCTCGAGTCGTCCGTGATCATGGTGATGTGCTCGGGCGCAAGACTCAGCGCGGCGGCGGCGATCTGGCGCATCGCCAGATGTGTGCCCTGGCCCACGTCTGCCGCGCCCACGCGCACGGTTGCCGCGTCAATCGCCAGCCCGCCGCGCAGCTCAACGGTTGCGGTGGCCTGCTCGGGGT
>LJCR01000470.1 GCA_001399705.1 Kouleothrix aurantiaca | reverse complement strand
GCGCAATCGCCATCGATCCGGGCAACCCGCAGGTGATCTATGCCGGCACAGGCGATGCCGACGCCGGCGACCAGTTCAGCTCGGGCGTCATGAAAACAACCGATGGCGGCGCAACGTGGGTGCAGCTTGGCGCAAACGTCTTCACGCCCTTTGCCGCTGGCACGCCCGCCGAAATCGACCAGAGCATCAGCGCAATCGTGATCGACCCGCGCAATACCAGCACGGTCGCCGCCGGCACGCGCTATGGCTTCTACCTTTCGCGCGACGGCGGGAGCAGCTGGGCGCGCTATAGCATCCACGATCAGCCCGGCCAATCGCAGCGCGTTTCGGCGCTGCTGATCGATTCTTCCAGCAACCCCAGCACAATCTACGCGGCGGTGGGTTTCCCCTACGCCAGCCAGCGCGAAGGCGATATCGGCGGCGGCAATGGCGTGTATAAGGCCAGCATCCCGGCCAGCGGCGCGCCGAGCTTTGCCCTGCTGAACAGCGGCTGGCCGGACGGCACAGGCGGCGGCAGCGCGAATAACGTCGGGCGCATCCGGCTGGCGCGCTCGGCCCAGAACCCGCAGATCATCTACGCGCAGGTGGGCGACTACTTCAGCTTCAATGCGCTCGGCACCTGGGTGACAACAAACGGCGGCGCGAGCTGGGCACAGCTTGCCGGATCACAGGATTCAGCGTACCACGACTGCTTCAATATGGCCACCAGCGAAGGCCAGGACTGGTACGACCTGGCCTTCGGCGTCGATGCCAGCAACGACCATGTGCTGTACGTTGGGCGCACCAGCATGTACAAGCTCCAGGTGAACAGCGCTTACACTGGCATCACATCCATCACCAACCTGGCGAATGTGTACTCGCAAACGTGCGGCGGCTATGGCGCCATTCACCCCGACCAGCACGCGCTGGCCATGCTTGGCGGCGGGCAGTTTCTGGTGGGCAACGACGGTGGCGTGTACCTGGGAAATGGCGCGGTCGGCGGCTTCACGCAGCTCAACCGGGGCCTGAACATTTCGCAATTCTACGCCGGCCAGATCGGCGCGAATTTTGCCACCAGCAGCACGCAATTTGCCTTTGGCGGCATGCAGGACAACGGCTCGGCCAGCTGGGATGCCGCCAACAGCACGGCGCAGTGGCAGGCGCGCGGCAATGGCGGCGATGGCTTCTTCACCGCCTTCGACCCGCTCAGCAGCACGAAAACACAGGGGCGCTGGTATACCGAATACACCTATGGCGCGCTGTCGTGCTCAAGCACCGGCGCGCAGGGGCCATTTTTCAGCACCTGCACCGGCGGTTGGTATAGCTCGTTTGGCTTCCAGATCGACCGCAGCGACTGGTCTACGCCGTTTGTGCTCGACCAGCTGCACTGCAGCAACACCACGTGCAACAACATCATTCTTGGCACCAACCGCCTGTGGGCCAGCGGCAGCGGCGGGATCAGCCGCGCCAGCTGGGTGCCGGTTTCGCCCGACCTGACCAAGGGTGATGTTTTCAACGACAACGCTTCGAATACAATCATCGACGTGCGCTTCGCGCCTTCCAGCCCCACCAGCGCCGCTGTCGGCACCGACGACGGCAATGTCCAGTGGTCGAACAATATTTTTGGCGGGGCGAACTGCACGGCTGCGGCGCTCGATACCGCCAGCTTCAGCTGCACGCCGGTTATGGGCGCAGCCTGGGTGAACCTCGCCAAGGGCAACACTGTGCTGCCCAACCGCGCCATCCAGGGCGTCGGCTTCGACCCGAGCGACGACCGGGTGGTGTACGCGGCGGTGGGCGGCTTCAACGCCAACACGCCCAGCACGCCCGGCCACCTGTTCCGGGCCAGCTGCAGCGCAAACTGCGCCAGCGCGAATAGCTGGGCGTGGGCGGATAAAACCGCCAACCTGCCCGACGTGCCGGCCGACTCGGTGATCGCCAACCCGAACAACCGCAAGCAGGTGTTTGTTGGCACGCATTTCGGCTTCTACTACACCAACGACATCGACGCGCAGCCGGTGGTGTGGCAGCGCTACCAGAACAACCTGCCCAACACCGTCATTAAATATTTGACGATTGATCGCGGCGCGACGACGCTGGCGGCCTTCACCTATGGGCGCTCGGTGTACACGATCAAGCTGCCGGGCGCGGGCGGCTTTGGCGCGGCCCTGCCAGCGCCGAATAGCCTTGCCGCGCAAGCCGTTTCGGCGCACCAGATCGACCTGCAGTGGAGCGACCAGAGCGACAACGAAACCGGCTTCCTGATCGAGCGCTGCGCCGGCGCGGGCTGCAACGATTTCGCGCAGGTCGGCGCGACGGCAGCCAATATTGCCAGCTTCAGCGATGCTGACCTGACGGCGGGCACCAGCTACAGCTATCGCGTGCGCGCTACGAATGGCAGCAGCGCTTCGGTGTACTCCGAGGTTGCAAGCGCGACAACGTCCATTTTTATTGCATACATCCCGCTCGCCACAACGCCGTAGTGCGCTTTCAGGGCAGGGTTTGGGGGATAGGGATTGGCACGTGCAATGCTGACATGCTTCTCTGAACTCCGCGCATGCTTAATATTGCACGAGTACAGCGCGGCTGAAGTGCGCTTCTGGTGGCGACGAACGACGACCAACTACTGACGACGGGTATGTGGTCGGTTGTCTGTCGTCTGTGGTCATTACAAGCTCTCTCTGCAAGGAAACTGCGCCCGGTGGCTTCGCGCCGCCGGGTGCTTTTTACGCTTTTTAACCACACGTTACGAGCCCTGCAAGAGTGCAATACGACCCGGCTGCTATGCTAAGGCCCAAGCCGAGCGTATTCACAGAAAGGAAGCGGCCATGTCGATTGCCGACCTGAAAGCGCGCACCCAGCAGATTTTCGATATGTTCAACACCCACGACGCCGTGGCGGCAGCCGCCTGCTTCGCCGAAAATGCCGAGCTGCGCGACGTTGCCGTGGCCCGCCCGGTGCAGGGCCGCGCCCAGATCGCGCAGCTCTACACCCGCCACTTCGCCGCCATCCCCGACTCGCATGTGCGCGTGGATCGCATGGTTGCGGAAGCAACCACCGTCGCCGTGGAATGGACGCGGACCGGCACGCGCCAGGGCCGCTTCATGCGCATCCCCGCCACCGGCAAAGCGATCTCGTTCACCGGCATCAGCATGATCCGCTTTCGCGACGGCGCGGCGATCAGCGACACGCGCGTGTGGGATGTTGCCGGGCTGCTGCGCCAGATCGGGCTGCTGACCAGCGCGGAGTAAAAATTCGCGATTACGATCGCGTGTCGTGCGGCATTTTGTAACGAAACGGATCGAGGATTGTCTGTGTTGCATTCGTATACTATGAGCAGAACACTGGAACACTCGCACGGAAGGTATACGGCCATGGCAATGCCGAGAATCAAACTCACTGCCACGCTCGATCTCGACGCGACGCCCGCGCAGCTCTGGCCCTTGCTTTCCGACACCGGCCGGATCGACCGCGCAATTGGCATCCCGGCCTTTGAGCGCAGCGAGCTGCAGAACGACCTGTCGTTCGCCGTCGACAGCCACTACATGGGCGTGCCGGTGGCCTGGAATGAATATCCGTATGAATGGGTGTTCGAGCAGTGGTATCAGGTCGAACGCAGCTTCCACGCGCCGCTGCCGGTGAAGCGGCTGGCAACGCGCACCACGCTGACGCCGCTGCCCGGC
>LJCR01000047.1 GCA_001399705.1 Kouleothrix aurantiaca | reverse complement strand
AGCTTGGTTTCGGCGCGGCCCGCATTCACCATTGGCTCGACGGTGAAGACCAGCCCGGGCTGAAGGCGCAGGCCAGTGCCGGGTTTGCCATAGTGCGGGATGTTGCGCGGCTCGTCGTGCAGCACCTGGCCGACGCCGTGGCCGGTGTACTCGCGCACCACCGAGAACTTATTCGCTTCGACATACTGCTGAATGGCCGCGCCAACATCGCCCAGGCGGTTGCCCGCCGTAGCAGCGCGAATGCCACGCCACATGCTTTCCTCGGTCACATCCATCAGGCGCTGCGTTTCGGGTGCCAGCGCGCCCACCGCATAGGTCACGCACGAGTCGCCGATCCAGCCGTTCAGCTTGGCGCCAATGTCGATGCCCACAATATCGCCCTCGCGCAGTGGCGTCTTGCTGGGGAAGCCGTGGCAGATGACGTTATTCACCGAGGCGCAGATGGTGGCGGGGAAGCCGTTATAGCCCTTATACACGGGAATGGCCCCGTGATCGCGAATGAATTTCTCGGCCATGCGGTCGAGCTCGCGCGTGGTCATGCCGGGCTGAACATGCGGGCGCAGCAGCTCAAAGGTTTGCGCCACCAGCCGGCCTGCTTCGCGCAGCAGCTCAATCTGCGCGCGCGAACGAAGCGAGATCGCCATGAATCTATCTCCTGGGATTTCTGATTATTGGGAAGTTTCCCGAATCCGTCAGATTGTATGATTTCAAAGATTGTAGTGCGTAGTGCGTCGTTCGATACGATAGGGTGATACGCACTACGCACTATGATCCAGCCTTCGTGGTTGTCGAACCCTACTGGCCAAGCGCCGCGAGCAGCCGTTCAAGGCCCTCGGCAAACTGCGCCGACTCGGTCAGCGCCGAGATCATAATGTGCGTGCCAACCTCGTAGCCATAGAAATAGCCGGGGTGCACCAGCACGCCCTGCCGCAGTAAGTGTAACACCAATTCTTCTTCATCGCTCCAGCCGCGCACTTCCAGAAACAGGTAGTAGCCGCCGTCGGGCGCGTGCGCGCTCAGGCTTGGGTGGCCGGCCAGCCGCGCCAGCGCCATGTCGAGGTTGCGCTGCACATGCACACGCATGGCTTCCACAAACGCGCCGCCGTGCTCGAATAAGGCCGGCAGCATCGATTGTGTGAGCGAGTTGGCGCCCAGAAATGTATCGTTCAGCAGCTCGAGCCGCTCGCCAAATTGCGCGGTGGCCGGCCCGCTCAGCGCAACCCAGCCGAGCTTGAGGTCGGGCAGCGCAAACAGCTTTGAGATGCCGTTCAGGTGGAAGATTGGCAGCTCGGGGTGGAGCGCCCCCAGCGGCGGCACCGCCGGCACGCTGTAGGGGAAGCCAGCAAACACTTCGTCGCAGATCACTGGCAGGCGCAGGTTGCTGAGCGCGGGCAGCGCCTGCTGCACCACCATGCCGGTGGGGTTGTGCGGCGAGATGATCAGCACCGCGCGGGTATGTTCGTCGGCCTGGGCATGCAGACTGGCCGGGTCGATCCGCCAGCCGCGCGCGGCATCCAGCGCGTAGGGCCGCAGCTCCACGCGGTAGATCGCAGCCAGGTATTCGAACAGCGGGTAGCTCACCACCGGCGCAAGCACATTGTCGCCCGGCTCGGTGAGCAGCGCGAACAGCAGGCCGTAGGCTTCGCTGGTGCTGGCGGTGATGAAAATGTCGTCGGGCGTGAGCGGCAGCGCGGGCGTGCGGCCGGCGTAGTAGTGAACGATCGAATCGCGCGCGGCCGGGTTGCCGTGCGGATCGGGCGTGTAGCGGCGGGTGGCGAGGTAGGCGGCGGCGGCCTGCTGGAGAATGTCGCTCGGGAAGAGCAGGCCCTGCGCAGTCGGGTTGCTGCTGGTAAGATCGATATATCCGGGGCCGGCGGCGGCCTGCTGGCGGGCAAGCTCAATTCGATTGGGCGAAAGGTCGCCATCCGCAAAAAAGCCGCTCATAGCTTAACCTATCTTGCATGGAAGGTTCACTATTATACCAGTATTCAGGTGGCAGGAATCAGACGCCAGTTTTTTACTTGGCTTTGTGAAGCCTTTCGGGCCAGAAAACAGTATTCAGGCGTCAGGAATCAGAAGGGAGTTTGCTCTTGGCTTTCTGACATACACTACGCCGAGGGGCACGGCCGTGAGGCGAAATTGATGGCTTGAGCGCAATGTGAGGAAACGTGTGCGAGGATGGGCGAGCGTAGTATAGCAGATTGCAGTGGGTAGAATGCAGAAGGCAGTTGCAATTTCCGCACTCTACCACGCTTCTTGCCAGTGCATGAGTGGTCAGTTGTTCTGCAAACGGCTCTAGCACGCGCAAATCGCAAATCAGCTAGTGCACTATGAGGAAAGTGATGTGGAAATCAGGGAAGAATACCAGCATCGCAAACGCCAATCCCTATTTTCCATGCCCTGAACCCTGCGCTGAAAGCGCACTAGGCGCTGGCGCCGCGCGTCAGTGAATGGGCGATCTCGTCATTCCCGCCGGCGCGGCGCTGCCAGGCCCGGCCCAGCAGGCCCGAGCGGCCGACGCGCCACAGGATCGGGCCCATGCGCGCCCCAAAGCGCTCGACAAAGAACTGGCGGCTCTGGCTTGAGCGGTAGCGCGACTGCACCATCTCGGTGATATTCTCCAGCTCGGCGCTGCCAGTTGCGGGCTGCGCGCTGGCGCTGGATGTGCTGGGCATCGAGAAGCGCACGTCGTCCAGCCCAAACGTGGCCGCAAGGTCAACCAGCGTTGGCATGGCCGAGTACGATGGGTCGAGGTCGATCTGGCCGCGCACCGCCATGCCCAGCTCATGCGCGATTCGCACTACATCGAGCAGCGCCGTGCGGGCGTCTTTCGAATCGAGCACTTCGGCCGCGTCGAACGGCAGGCTGAGCACCTCGCAGCCAGCCCGGCGGAACATGCGCAGCAGATCGGGCGTAAGCTGGCGGAATGACGCGCTGCCCTCCCAGCACACACCTGCATCGGATGTCGCCAGGTGGTAGAGCAGATCGTGCAGCCAGGCAGTGTCGAGCGTCAGCAGCGGGCCAGCGAGAATGAAGTGGCGAATGCCATGCTCGCGCGCGACGCTGCGCAGCTCGGCGCTGATCAGCGCCGGGTTGCGAGGAATGTAGCTCGTGCTGGTGAACTGCTGCCCGGTGAGCAGGGTGGTCTGCAAATCGCCCATCGGCGTGAACAGCGGGTACTGCTCAAGCGGCAGCAGGTGGCGCGCCGGGAAGGGCAGCGTGTCAAGGTCGTCGTCGAGCCCAAGCAGCGCCTCGAAAATAACACTCTGTTCATCTGTTGGCTCGCTCGGGCGCTCAAGCGACCAGAGCGCGCGCGCGACGGCCTGGGCTGGCGTGGCGCTGCGCATATGCAGCTCGATATGCATGACATTGGCAGTGATACCGGCCAGCGCAGCCTCGATCAGATTGCGCGCCGAAGGGCTGCTGGCGGCCACAATGGCCATATGCGGGCGAAACGCGCGCAGCGGGGCGAGTGCCTCGGTGGCGTTGCTGGTGTCGTGCAAGGCCAGGTCGTAGATCCGCACAATATGCCGCTGCTGCTCAAGCAGCGCGCCAAGGTAGCCGATCGGGAGCGGCGGCGTGATACAGGGATCTTCGGTATTGGGAAGCACAATGAATGCTATTTTCATAGCGGCCTTCCTGAGCCTGATGTCCACGCCAGCACCGGCGTAGCCAAAGTTGGTAAGATGTATTGTAGTGCGTCTGCCTGAGCCGCCAATGAATAAAGTTGAGATGCGGTTAACAAAACGTTCACGCGGGCAGGGGGCATGGCTGGCAGCGGCGGCCAACAAAAAGCCGCGCGCCGGCAAAAAATGCCAGCGCGCGGCTAGAAAGGGAGGTGAGCGGTGTGTTACTTCTGCTTGCGCAGCTCTTCCACGCGGGCCGAAAGCTGGGCGATCTTGGCGCTCAGGTCTTCGATGTCGCGCTTCGAGGGGATGTTCAACCGGTTCAGGAATTCTTCCATGCTCTGCTCGACGCGCGTGCCAACCCGCTCGGCGCGGTCTTCCACGCCCGAGGTGTTCTTGCGCAGGCGGCTTTGCACCTCGTGCATCAGCTTCTCGGCGTCCTTCTGGGCCAGCTCACCGCGCTCGACCAGCTTGTTCACAAACGACTCAGTCTCGTCGCGGCTCAGCGCCACCGCGCCAATGCCGGCCAGCAAGAGCTTGCGCAGGCCCTCGACAAAGGTGCTGCCCGCTTCTTTGCCGTTCTCAACCACTTCACGCACTTTGACTTCGACTTCCTCGGTCATGACATACCTCCTATATCGCTTGGAATATATCGTCTCTTTCAATAACGCATTGCGTTATACCTGAAGTATAACACGCTGCGTCATGAATGTCAAGATGTATTCTTGATTTGCCCCGACCGCGCGAGCTGGCTATACTGCCTGCAGAATTCGCCACCTGCCAAGGAGTTATCGTATGACCGAAGCAATGCTGATCAACGGCGAGCGCGTGCCAAGCGTCACCGGCGAGTGGTTTGACGTGGTCGACCCCGCCACGGAAGAAGTAGTTGGGCAGGCGCCCATGGCAAATGAAGACGACGCGCGCCGGGCGATTGCTGCCGCCCACACCGCCTTCCGCAGCTGGCTGCGCACGGTCATCCTGCCCACCGCCTCGGTTCGTAACAACAACTGGGGCGACGCCGGCACCTTCCTGCGCGCTGCCGTCACCGACTACCTGGGCGACGCGGCTGGTTTCTCGGCGGCCATCGCCAAGTGGAAGTCGCTGGTGGATCTGATCGCCGCCGATGGCCATATCCCCGAGGAAACCCGCCGCGGCAGCAGTGGCCTGAACTACACGCAGGAAGCGCTCGACTACAAAGTCGCAGTCGCGGTCATCGCCCAGCGGCGCGGCATCGACCTGTGGAGCTACGGCCGCTTCAAGCTGGCAGTGGACTATGCGGCCAAGTATGTGCTGAACCCGAGCGCGTGGCCGTGGGCCAGCGGCGCCTCGGCCACCATCCACCCGCTGTGGGAGATCGCCTACCAGCACTGGCAGAACCCGGCCTACAAGCCGATCATCCAGAAGCGCCGGCCCTACAGCGCGGATGGTCACTCGGCTGAACGCTGGACAACCCTGACGAACGGCATCCCATTCTAATCGCCCGAAACGACTGCAGGAGGCCCGGAGCATATTGCTCCGGGCCTCATTGTGTGTATGCGGCGGCGGTAACAGGGTGAAATAGGGTACAATGTGGTGCGCCAGACGAGCACTGCCGGAACTGCCTGGCCGGAAACGATGCGTAGCCTTTGTGGGCTACACTATTCAGGAATGGACATGAGCGAACGAAACGACTTCAACCAGAAGATCATCGACGAATTTCGGGCGAACGAGGGCAAAGTCGGCGGGTATTTTGCGAACACGCCGCTGCTGCTGCTCCACAGCGTTGGCGCAAAAAGTGGCAAGCCGCGTATCAGCCCGCTGGCTTATGTGACCGATGGTGATTCGCTTGTGATCATTGCCTCCAAGGGTGGCGCGCCCAGCAACCCCGATTGGTATTACAATGTCAAGGCCAACCCGATTGTGACGGTAGAAATGGGCACCGAGCAGTTCCAGGCGCGCGCCTCGATCGTGGAAGGCGGCCCCGAGCGCGACCGCCTGTATGCGGCAATGGTTGCGCGCAACCCCGGTTTCGCCGAGTACGAGCGCAACACCACGCGCACGATTCCGGCGGTTTTGCTGGAGCGCATCGCCTAAGCTCGCCAGCCGAACGGTTCTCCCTACGGCCCACCCCGGCATCGCACGATGCTATGGTGGGCCGTATGCATATGCTCTCCCAATTCTCTCCCAATTCTCACCCTCGCTTCTCCATAGAAATAAATCACGTGAAAAGCTATGATTGCAGCACTGATGGTGATGTACGCAAAGGTTATTGATCGATGCTTGCACGTTTCGCAGTCCTGGCTTTTCTGCTGGCCGCCCTGTTCGCGGCCGCCCTGCCGTCGGGGGCTGCTGCGGCAGTTTCCGGCGACGCACGCCCCGTTATTGCGTGTATGCAGATGGGTGGGGAAGCCGGGCAGGCGCGGGCGGCTGATCAGGCTGAGGCGGCACAACGGGCACAGGAGCGCATGCTCGCCGCGCTCGCCCCGCTGGCCGTTTCAATCAACCGCGAGTACATCTATCTGCCCTGCCTGGCCTTTGATGCCACCCCTGAATCGCTGGCATCGTTCCAGAGCGCTGTTGCCGATGTGTCCATAGCCAACGACACCTTGACGTTTCAGAATTTGGCTGAGAGCACGGCCACAATTGGATCGCCGGCGGCATGGTCAAATGGAATGACCGGAGCAGGGCAGACCATCGCTATTCTTGACACGGGCGTCGATGCGAGCCACCCGTTTTTGGCGGGCAAGGTTGTGGCGCAGGCCTGTTTTTCGAATGCGAATGGCCGGGGCGCGGGCAGGAGCCTCTGCCCCGCCGGTGCCGGTAGCTCGTCGGCTGCGGGCGCAGGGCTTAATTGCCAGATCGAAGGATGCAGCCACGGCACCCATGTGGCGGGGATCGCCGCGGGGCACGCAGCTGGCAGCGTCTCGTTCTCGGGCGTCGCGCCCGATGCGACCCTGATTGCGGTGCAGGTGTTTACGCGTTTCGATACAAACTGCAGTTCGGCACCGGCACCCTGCGTCGCCGCATATACCTCCGATCAGCTTGCTGCTTTGGAATATGTTTACGGGCTGCGCTCTCAATTTTCAATTGCCGCTGTGAACATGAGCCTCGGCGGCAGTGTCTATACAAGCACCTGCGACTCCGACGCGCGCAAGTCCGCGATCGACTTGCTGCGCTCGGTGAATATTGCCACGGTAGTATCGGCTGGCAACCAGGGCAGCGGCACCGGCCTCTCAGCGCCGGCCTGCATTTCCAGCGCGATTAGCGTTGGCTCAACCGGCGACGGCGGCTACAACTCGCCCAGCGATAAGATTTCAACGTTCTCGAATAGCGCCCCGTTTCTGCGCTTGCTCGCGCCCGGCCAGAGCATCCAGTCGTCGGTTCCGGGCGGCTACGCGGTAATGAGCGGCACCTCGATGGCCGCGCCACACGTGGCAGGTGCGTGGGCGCTGCTGAAATCGCAGAAGCCGAGCGCGACAGTCAGCGAAGTGCTGGCCGCGCTCGCCAGCACCGGCGCGCCGATCACCGACGCTCGTAATAACGTCACCACCCCGCGCATCCAGGTCGATGTGGCGGCGGCGGCCCTGATAGGCGTGCCGCGCGCCAGCGCCGATGCGCGCGCAACCGACGAGGGCCACACTGGCGCCCATGAGCTTATTTTCACCGTCAGTCTTTCCGCCGCGAGCCAGCAGCCCGTATCGCTGCACTATCTGACGGTCGATGGCACCGCCACGGCGGGTAGCGACTACGCGCCGGTGCGTGGCACGCTCACCATCCCGGCTGGCGCCACGAGCGGCAGTGTTACGGTGCCGGTGCAGGGCGACCGAACATACGAAGACGATGAGCAGTTTACGCTTCACCTGAGCGATCCATCCGGCGTGGTGCTGGAAAACAGTGACCCCGCAGCCACCATCCGCAACGACGACGCGGTGCCTGAGATCGTGATCGACGACACGCAGATTGTTGGGCGGCGCGCCAAGTTCAGCCTGCACCTGTCGAACCCCAGCAGCCTGCCGGTCTTCATCGACTACGCGACCGCTGGTGCAGCGCAGGATGAGTTCAGCACCCTGACCTTTGCGCCCGGCACAACTGCACAAACCCTCGTGCTCAACGCCGACCCGTCGGCCTTCAGCCCCTTACAGAACTCGATTATGGTCACGCTACTGGGCGCCACCAACGCGACGATTGTGCGCGACAAAGCCTACGCCCGGCTCCTTGAAGATACCGCGCCGCCTGCGCCGGAGCAGAATAACCTGCTGTTCGTGCCCGTCGCTCAAGGGTTCTAAGCGCCGCCCGCTGCACCTCGCCACACAAGCGCGCCGCCTGAGCAGCTTGCTTCGCAACGAAGCTGCAACTGTCCTGATGCAATCCACCGCCTGCTGATACCGTATGATGAACGGTGCCCTGCAAAGGGCTCAGTGTTTGTGGGCGTGTCAGGATCGTCGTAATGGATATCCCTTTCGATTTTCCTACCTCGTGTTTGGGCAGCTACCAGCAGGGTACCATCTGGCGCGCGTCGCAGGCACAGGCTTGCCCGCCCGCTGATGCTGTACACCCCACCCCCGATCTTGCCCCGCGCGGCTTCCGGAGCGACGAGCGCTACGCCATGCTGCTGCAAGGGCTGAGCGACCTCGGCGAAGGCGTGATATTGGGCGAAGGCAGCAAGATCATCTATGCAAATCAGGCGTTTTGTGAGTTAAGCGGCTATTCGCTCGATGAACTGCTGGCCTTGCCTTCAGCCAGCGCTCTCGCCGCGCCAGCACATGAAACTGCTTCAGCCGAGCGCATGCGCCGGCTGGCCGGTGGCCAGCAAATCGATCGCTTCGAAGGTGCACTCCGCCACAAGAGCGGCCGGGTTGTACCCCTGGAAATTGCCTCCAAAATCATCGGCACCGCCAGCAGAGTGCAATTCATCTCGGTGATGCACGATATCACCAGCCGGAAAGAAGCCGAAGCGCGACTGCAAGCCCTGAACGACGAGCTGGAGCAGCGTGTCGAGGAGCGCACCGCCGAACTGGCTACCGCCAACGACATGTTTGTGGCGCTGCTCAATGCCATGCCCGACCTGATGTTTCGCCTGCACCGCGACGGCACATTCCTCGATTTCTACGCCGGCGAGCAGCACGACCTGCCGCTGCCGCCCGAACAGATTCTTGGTGCCACCATCCACGCAGTTTTCCCGGCCCACCTGGCAAAAACTCTGGCGGGCCTGATCGAGCGTGCGCTGACAGCCGATAGCACCGAGATTTTTGAATACTCGCTGGCGATGCCGCGCGGCCTGCGCGAGTACGAAGCGCGAATTGCCGGGTGCCATCTGGATGAAGTGCTGGTGCTGGTGCGCGATATCACCAAGCGCAAGCGCGTTGAGGATGCCCTGCGCGCCAGCGAAGCGCGGAACCGCGCTATGCTGGCGGCCATCCCCGACACAATTGTGCGCCTGACCTACGATGGCACGATTCTCGACTTCAAGCATTCCCACAATATGCCTGATCTGCCGCTTGATGCGCTGCGGTTCGGCCAGCCGATCACCGATGTCTTGCCGGTCGATGATTCGCTGCTCGACCAGTTTCGTGCCATGCAGCCCGGCGATCCGCCGTTGAGCGCGGAATATACCATCCCGCAGCATTTTGGCGATTACCTGCTGGCGCGGCAGCTCGTTTCAACCGTTCAGCTTGAGCGGGCGCGCGCCGCGCAGCGCATCGCCCGTATGAACAAGCAGCACCTGCTACTTGGCGAAGCGCTGGTTGCCGATGGCGTGATGACCCCGCAGCAGCGCGACGAAATGCTGGTGCAGTGGGAGCGCGGTCGCAGTTTTCGCGACGTTGAGATTCGTATTGGCGCGACCAGCGCCGATTCGATCATTGTGCTGCTGCGCGATATTACCGAACGGAAGCGCGCAGAGCTGCAGACCGAAGCGCTCAACCGTGTGCTGCAGCGCAGCCGCGACCTGATGCGCACGCTGCTTGATGCACTGCAAGATGGCCTGTTACCTGTCTCTTATACAC
>LJCR01000469.1 GCA_001399705.1 Kouleothrix aurantiaca | reverse complement strand
TCGTAGAAGTTGTCGGGGTTGATGATCTTGGTCGGGATCTGCTCGCCCTTGGCGTACTTCTCGAGCGTGTCGAAGGCCGAGGGGCCGAAGCGCGGGTTGCACTCGACCGAGGCGCCGAGCTTGCCGTCGATGATCGCCTGCAGCGCGTCCTTCTCCCCATCGATCGAGACGACAATCACGTCTTTGCCGGGCACCTTGCCGGCGGCCTCAAGCGCGGCAATCGCGCCGATCGCCATCTCGTCGTTGTGCGCGTACACTGCGGTCACGTCCGGGTGGGCCTGAAGCAGCGTCTCCATCACCTGGCGGCCCTTGTCGCGGGCGAAGTCGCCGGTTTGCGAGGCCAGGATCTGCATGCCCGCCGAGCCCTTGATCGCGTCGTCAAAGCCCTTCTTGCGGTCGTTGGCGGGCGACGAGCCGGTGGTGCCTTCCAGCTCGATGATCTTGGCGTTGCCGCCCGTGGCCTTGATCAGCCACTCGGCCGCGCGCTTGCCTTCTTCAATGAAATCCGAGCCGATGAACGTGACGAAATCCTCGCCCGGCTTGGCGATAGTCTGGTCGACGTTGCGGTCGAGCAGGATGACCGGGATGCCTGCGGCTTTGGCCTTCAGCACGGCCTGCGCCAGCGGCTTCTCTTCGCGCGGGGCCAGGAAGATCGCGTCAACTTTTTGCGCAATCATCGAGTCGACATCGGCGACCTGCTTGGCAGCCGAGCCGGCGGCATCGGTGTAGACGAGCTCGTAGCCGCGCTTCTTGGCTTCATCCTGCATGCTAGCGGTCTGGGCCAGGCGCCAGGGGTTGTTGCTTTCGGTCTGTGCAAAGCCGACCTTCTTGGGCGCGCCGCTCAGCTTGGGCAGGCCGCCACCGCTGGATGAACCGCCTGCGGCAGGAGCCGCGCCGCTGCCGCTGGGCGCCGCGCCGCCACAAGCCGCCAGCATCACCGCAAAGAGCGACAATGCGCTGAACAGCAGGATGAGACGTCGTTGTTTCATGAGAACCTCCTCGTGCTATCGAATTTGAAGGCATCGTGAAATCAGCATCCCGCGCGCCAGGATGCCGAATCAGCGCATAAGGGAGCGAACGTCGCGCAATCCCGTAGCAGGGCTGCTTGGGCGAACGTCGCGGTGCGCAGGGTTAGCGAGAGCCGGTGGTGGAATTCGATGATGCGATTATAGCAGGGGGAGGGGGGCGGTGTTTGACGGCCGGCTGACAGCTTGCGGGCGCGAAGTGGGCGGAAAGTAGGCGCGAAGTAGGCGCGACCGTAGCCGAGGGCAAAACGATTGAGCCACAGAGAACACCGAGATCACTGAGCAGGAAAACCAAACTCGGTGTACTCTGTGCGCTCTGTGGCCCAAATAATCTGTACTTCGCTTTACGATACTGACGAACCGCCCGGCCGGCTGCGCACCATCAGGCCGCGCCCGCGCAGCGTCACGAGGTACGACTGCCCGCCCGGCACTTCGCCCAGGCGCGCGCGCACCCGGTTGATCAGCGCGTCGAGCGCTTCGTCCGACACGCCATCGCTGACTTCGGGCCACACGGCGGCGACGATCTCATCGCGTGAGCAGATCTGGTCGGCGCGGGCGAGCAGGGCCTGGAGCATGGTGAACTGGGCCGGCGAAAGTTTCGGTTCGAGCCGGTGGCCATCGACCCAGGCGTCCTGCGTGGCGGCGTCGAGCCAGATGCCGACGGCATGCGGCACCGGGCGCGTGTTGGTGGCGTCACCGTCGGCAAAGGTCAGCCGGCCAATCCCGCCCAGGTCGATCTGGTCGCCGTCGTGCAGGGCGCGCGGGCCGGCGAGCATTTCGCCATTGATCGACGTGCCATTGCGGCTGCCGAGGTCTTCCAGAGTGTAGCTGGTGCCACGGCGGCGAATTGCGGCGTGCTGGCGCGAGATCAACCGGCCCGCGATCACAATGTCGCAGCTCGGGTCGCGCCCCAGCACGATTCGTTCGCCCAGCAGCGGCGCTTCGCGCAACGAGCCGTCGGGTTCTTGAATCAACAGGGAAGCGTGTGCCATAGAGTAGTCCTACCAGCGCCGAGAACCGCAGAACCGACGAACGACGACTGACGAATGACGAACGACCACCGACGACCGACCACCTGCACTCAAAACTAGAAAACGGCGCATCGCATACGCCCGTCTTATGGGCCAAGCGCGTACATGCGGTTGGCCTGCACATACACCGTGCCCATGCCCAGGGTTGGCGAGGTGGCGATGCTGCCCTTCAGCTGCAAGGCCGCGCGCTCGCCGCCGCTGCGCGCGTCGAGGCTGTAGACCATGCCGCCGCTGGTGCCAACAATCAGCCGGCCGCCGGCCAGCAGCGGCGTCGCCACAATTGCCGTCGCCGGGTCGGTTTCGTAGCTCCAGATCAGCTGAAGCTGCCCGCCGTCGCGGCGCAGTGCGGTGAGCATGCCCGATTGATCGGCCACATAGATCGCCTCGTCGGCCACCAGCGGGCGGGCGCTAATCGCACCGCGCGCCTGCCAGCGCAAGCGCTCAACGCCGTTTTCCGCCTCGAAGCCGCGCAGCTCGCCACTTTCCGTACCAACCAGCACCAGGCCGTCCGCCACGGTGGGCTGTGTGGTGATCAGGCTGGGCGCTTCGAACACCCAGCGCAAACCGCCGCTGTTGATGTCAAGCGCGTACAATGCCTGACCAGCCGCGACAAACACGCTGCCTGCGCCAACCGTGGGCATGCCCATGCCATCGGCCAACTGGCGCGACCACAGAAGTTGGCCCGAGCCGGTTTGCAGACTGGCGATCGCGCCTTTTACCGTGGTAACAAACACGCGGTCGTTGCTGCGCGTGGGCGCCTGGCGCACCCCGCTGCCCAGATGCGTGCGCCAGATGATCATGCCGTTGGTTGGGTCGAGGCAGACGACATCGCCATTCGAATCGCCAACAAACACCACGCCCGCGCCCGCTCCCGGCGCGCCAAACGGGTTCGCCCCGCCATCTTTGGCCCAGCGCAGGCTGCCATTTTCGGCGTTGAGCGCGATCAGCGCGCCGTTGGGTGGTTCGAACACCAGCGTGCGCGCGGCAACTACTGGCTGCGAGGTGCCAACCAGCCCCAGATCATAATCCCACTTAATTGTTTGCAGCACCGGCACGATTTCCGGTACCACGGTTGGATTTGTTGTGGGCGCAGGCGCGGCGCGCATGGTCCACAGCACCAGCGCCAGGGCAACGAGCGCGATGCTGCCGGCAATGCCGCCGAGCAGCCAGCGCCACCGGCGCGCGCGTGGCCGGGCAGGCGTAAGGAAGGATTCGTGCAGCGCGGCGACAAACGCGGTTGGCGTTGGGTAGCGATCTTCGGGCAGCTTGGCGAGCCCGCGCCCGAGCACGGCATTCAGCGCGGCTGGCAGCGAAGGGCGCTGCTCGGTTGCGGCCGGCGCTTGCTCATAGATATGCGCATGAACCACGGCGGCGGCGGTGCGGCCATGAAATGGTGGCG
The DNA here is from genome assembly GCA_001399705.1 of Kouleothrix aurantiaca. Taxonomy (GTDB): domain Bacteria; phylum Chloroflexota; class Chloroflexia; order Chloroflexales; family Roseiflexaceae; genus Kouleothrix; species Kouleothrix aurantiaca. Next base: position 209 of record LJCR01000469.1, on the reverse strand, counting down.
TGCCGGCCAGCATTTCGTAGGCAACTGCCGCCAGCGCATACTGGTCGCTCCAGCCGCTCACCTGCTTCCCGGCGGCCTGCTCGGGCGACATATAGTGGGGCGTGCCCATCTGCGCGCTGTCGCCCGTCACCGTCAGGTCTTCCAGGTCGGCCAGCCCGCAATCGATCAGCACGGCCTGGTCGCCCGCGCCCACCAGAATGTTCGATGGC
>LJCR01000468.1 GCA_001399705.1 Kouleothrix aurantiaca | reverse complement strand
GAGCAGCTGGGCGCGCGTCAGATCAGGACAGCGGCGGCGGGCTGCTGAAGGTGGTTGTGGCGATTGGCGCGATTGGCTGGGTGGATATCTGCCGCCTGACGCGCGCCCAGCTGCTCACCCTGCGCCAGAAAGACTATGTGCTGGCCGCAAAGGCGATTGGCGCCTCGCCGCTTCAGATCGCGGTGCGCCACCTGCTGCCAAACGCGCTGGCCCCGCTGATCGTGGCGATCACGCTGGGCGTGCCGGCGGCGATGTTCACCGAGGCCGGGCTGAGCTTCCTGGGCTTTGGGATCAACGACCCGCTGCCGAGCTGGGGCAAAATGGTGGCCGACTCGAACTCGTACATTCGCGTGTACTGGCACCTCGGCCTGTTCCCCACGCTGATGATTGCGATTACGATGCTGACCTTCTCGTTTGTGGGCGACGGCCTGCGCGACGCGCTTGACCCGCGCACGAATAAGTCGTAGGAATCAGGATTCAGGGGTTAGGAGCCAGCGTTCAAGCCTTTCCGCAGATGCCAGCGTCTGGTTTCGCATGCTTCGGAAAAGGCGCAAATCTGACTCCTGACCCCTGACGGCTGACTCCTGATGTTCGAATGCTGGTATAATGCGCGGCTGCGTACATCAACAACTAAATATGCGTTGAGGTGACCCGTGAGCCCGGAAGCTAGGGCATAAAGGTGGAAGCTGGTGCGAGTCCAGCGCTGTGCCGCAACTGTATGCAGGCCCCAAGCCTGCGAGCCAGGATACCTGCCTCAAGTACGCTGCCGCGCCCTTCTCGTCGCAAGAAGGTGAAGCTGGCCGCGCATGCTGGTGTTTCGCCGGCGGCGCGGCGCCCGTTCGCCCGATCTTCGCTTGAAGATCGGGTTTTTTGTTTGCGCCAGTGAAGCGCACGAAAGCGCAGGTAAGGCCACAGGGCGCACACAGGCCACGGAGACAGAGCAAGCGTACCAGGAAGCGCACGAGGGTGTAGGGTCTGCGGCTTTGGGGTTGAACCTGCAACATGCAAATCGCCGTGGCGTATCGCTTTCTGTGCGCTTGTGGCTCAAACTCTTTTGAAAGGAACGTACCGATGCATAAAATCGCACTTCGCGTGCTGGCTACGCCGCTGCTGGCGCTCTTGCTGGCGGCATGCGGCGGTGCAGCGACCAGCGCACCCACGGCTGCGCCCGTGCCAACGCCTCCCCCAGCTGCTGCGCCAACATTGCTTCCACCAACCGCTGCCCCACCAACTGCCGCGCCAACCGAGCTCGCGCCCGCGGCTGCGGCCAGCACGCCCAGCAGCGAGGCGATCTCGCTTACCGACGCGGCCGGCCGCACGGTGACACTGCCCGGCATCCCGCAGCGGATCGTCTCGCTCTCGCCGAGCACGACCGAGATCGCCTTTGCGCTCGGGCTTGGCCCGCAGGTGGCGGTGGTGGACGACTTCTCGGACTACCCGGCCGAGGCGAAAGCCCTGCCGAAGATTGGCAGCACCAACGGCGTCTACAACACCGAGCAGATTGTCGCGCTCAAGCCCGATCTGGTGCTGGCGGCGGGCATCACCGCGCCCGAGGCGATCAAGCAGCTGGAAGACCTGAAGCTGACCGTGCTGGTGCTGGGCAGCCCGCAAACCACGCTCGACACAATCAACAACGACATTCTGCTGGCGGGCAAGGCCACCGGCAAGAGCGGCGAGGCGCAGATTCTGGTGAACAATATGCGCAGCCAGCTCAACGACCTGAAGGCGAAGCTCTCGACTGCGACAAGCAAGCCGCTGGTGTACTGGGAGCTGGACGCGACCGACCCGACCAAGCCCTACAGCGTCGGGCCGGGCAATTTCGTCAACGACATTATCGCGCTGGCGGGCGGCACCAACGTGTTTGCATCGGTGGAATCGCCCTACCCGCAGGTAAGCGCCGAGCAGATCGTCGCCACCAAGCCCGAGGTGATCATTCTCTCCGACGCGGCCTACGGCGTGACGGTCGAGTCGGTGCTGGCACGGCCCGGCTGGGCGGGCATTCCTGCCGTGCAGCAGAAGCGCGTCGAGCCGATCGACGACAACCTGGTGAGCCGGCCCGGCCCGCGCATCATCGAGGGCGTGAGCGCGGCGGCGAAGATTATTCACCCGGAATTGTTCAAGTAACGGTTGGCAGGTTTGCTCGTTGCGGGTTTCAGGTTTGAAGGTCGCAGGTTTGAAAGTCACTGCCGACCGAATAATTCACCACGGAGACACGGAGGCACAGAGAGGTTTGAGGTTACTGCCGCCTGCCTACTGCCAGGTGCCGACGGGGAGAACGAACCGTAAAGAGCACGAGAGGTTAAAGGTTTGCAGGTTGCAAATTGAAAGGTTGCCGCCAACTGCAAACTGCCCACTGCCCGCTGCCGCCTGCCTACTGCCTGCTGAATCATGACGATCAACGAACGCTCAGCCACACATATTCTCACTAGCTCAGCCGCCCACCCATTGCGCCGGCAGTGGGTGCTGCTTGGTGGCGCGCTGCTCCTGCTCGCGGCGATTGTGGTGCTCAGTGTGGCGATTGGCAGCGTCACCATCCCGCCCGGCACGACGCTGCGCATCGCGCTGGCGCAACTACCCTTCGCGCACATCACTGCCGACTGGCCCGATACCTACGCGACGATTGTGCTCCAGATCCGCCTGCCGCGCGTGGCGCTGGTGGGCCTGACCGGCGCGGCGCTGGCGTGCTCGGGCACGGCCTATCAGGGGTTGTTTCGCAACCCGCTGGCCGACCCTTACCTGATCGGCGTGGCCAGCGGCGCGGGACTGGGCGCGGTTGGCGCGATGCTGCTGCGCGCCGCGCTGCCGGTGCTGGGCGTGTGGCTGGTGCCGTTTGGCGCGTTTGTTGGCGCGCTCGCAACCGTGGCGCTGGTCTATGGTCTGGGCCACACCGGCGCGGCCTCGCCGATCACCGCGCTGCTGCTGGCGGGCGCGGCGGTTGGCGCGCTGGCAACCGCAGGCTCGACATTTCTGCTGCTGCGGATGGGCAACCAGGCCGTGCGCGTGCTGGCCTTTCTGATGGGCGGCTACGGCAGCGCCGGCTGGAGCGGGGTGCTGGCGGTCGCGCCCTTCACACTCCTCGGCTTTGCCCTGCTGTACCTCTACGCGCGACCGCTCAACCTGCTCTTGTTCGACGCCGAGCAGGCGCGCCAGCTCGGTGTGGATGTCGAGCGCGTGACGCTGATTGTGGTGGTGGCGGCGACACTAACCACCGCGGCGGCGGTTGCGTTTAGCGGGCTGATTGGCTTTGTCGGGCTGATTGTGCCGCACACTGCGCGCCTGCTGATGGGCGCGGATCACCGCCGCCTTCTGCCGCTGGCGACGCTCGGCGGCGCGGGTTTCCTGCTGCTGGCCGACCTGCTGGCGCGCACGGTGATCGCGCCCGAAGAATTGCCGCTGGGCGTGATCACGGCGCTGGTGGGCGCGCCCTTCTTCCTCTGGCTGTTGCGCCGCGCCCGCCACGCGACGGTGCTGTGATGCTGGCGATTGCGGGCGTGAGCGCGCAATATAGTGGCACCCCAGTGCTGCACAACATAACGTTCGAAGCCGAGCCGGGCGCAATCATCGGCTTGATCGGGCCAAATGGCGCGGGCAAGAGCACGCTGCTGCGCGCGATCAGCGGGGCGATTGCGCCGAGCGCGGGCGCGGTGCGGCTGGGTGGGCGCGAGCT
>LJCR01000467.1 GCA_001399705.1 Kouleothrix aurantiaca | reverse complement strand
CATGCGAAATCCTTCTATTGACGACCGACGACCGACGACCGACGACTGACGAATGACGACCGGGAGAATAAACCGCAAAGAGCGCAAAGGGCGCGAAGTACGACGAATGACGACCGGCGACTGACTACAGACGAATGAAGACTGTTGCCTGCCTCCTGCCAACTGCAAACTGCCAACTGCAAACTGTCGCCAGCCCACTGTCTCCTGACTTCTGAATCCTGACTCCTGCTCCTACTGCCGGATCGCCCCAAAGGTAATGCCGCGCAGCAGGTAGTTGCGCAGTGCGAACACCACAATCACCACCGGGATCAGGAACAGCAGCGAGCCAAACGCAATTGCCGACCACTCGACGCCGCCGGTGCCAAGCTGCGAAGGGATGCTCGGCGGGGCAGTGCGCGCGCGGTCGCTGGTCAGCATCAGCGCGAAGGCGTACTCGTTCCACGCGAAGATCAGGCAGAAGACCGTGGTGGCGGCAATGCCGGTGATCGCCTGCGGCAAGACGATCTTCACAAAGGCCTGCCAGCGGCTGTAGCCATCCACCAGCGCGGCTTCCTCATACTCACGCGGTATCTCGTCCATGAAGCCTTTGATCAGCCAGACCGAGAGCGAAAGGTTGAACACCGTATAGAGAATGATCAGGCCCAGGTGCGTGTCGCTCAGGCCCAGCCGCCGATACATCAGGAAGATCGGGATGGTGACGACGACGGCGGGCAGCATGCGCGTGCTCAGAATGAAGAACAGCAGGTCGGCCTGGCCGCGCACGCGAAAACGACTGAACGCATAGGCTGCCAGCGTGCCGAGGACCACTGCCGCCAGCGTTGAGCCGGTGGCAATGATGACGGAGTTGAGCAAACGGCCAGCGTACTGGCTCGGGCCGATCGTGATCTGTCCCTGGCTGAGCGCAACCTGATCCCACCAGTTCAGATCGGTGCGACTCTGGTACGCGGCCATCTGCCCCTGCGGCAGCGCCAGCCGCTGGAAGAACAGGTTCACAAAACCTTGCAGGCTGGGCGTGAACAGCACCTTCGGCGGCACTTTGATCACGTCCTGCTGCGGCTTGAAGGCGGTCAGCAGCATCCACAGGATCGGGATCAGGAAGATGATGCAGATCACAATCGCGGCGCTGGCGCGCAGGGCCGTGAGTGTGCGCGCACGCTGGACATTTTCAACCTTTGGCATGGCGTCCCTTTATGTAGTGTCGAGTGAGCAGTCGGCAGTTGGCAGGCGGCAGGCGGCAGTTGGCAGGCGGCAGTTGGCAGGCGGCAGTCGACGGTAAGCTGCAACGTTCCAGCATTCAATCTGCAAACCTGCAACGTGCAACTGCACGCCTCACAATCGAAGGAGCAGGCGCTACAATCGAGGGAGCAGCCACTACAATCGAAGCAGCAGCCACTACAATCGAAGTTGCACGCCTCGCAATCGAAGCAGCACGCCTCGCAATCGAAGTTGCACGCCTCACAATCGAAGCTGCACGCCTCACAATCGAAGTTGCACGCCTCGCAATTGAAGTTGCACGCCTCACAATCGAAGCAGCACGCCTCACAATCGAATGTGCAGCCAGCACTTGGCAATGATCAGTCGGCAGTTGGCAGTGCGCTGCAACGTTCCAACATTCAACCTGCAAACCTGCAAACCTGCAACGTGCCGCCTATCCTTCTTTGAGCTTGTTCAGGTAGCGCACATAAATATTACTGACGCCGGTGATGATCACCAGCACAATATAGGCGAGCGCGCTCGACTTGCCGGTGTTGAACTGGCCCAGGAAGGCGATACGATACAGATCGACCGCAACCAGCTCGGTGGTGTCGCCCGGCCCACCCCCTGTGAGGCCCATCACCAGGTCGAAGGTTTTGAACGCTTCGATGGTGCGGAACAGCACGGCGATCATGAGCATGGGCGCGACCTGTGGCAGCGTAATGCGCCAGAAGGTATAGAACGCGCTTGAGCGGTCGATCTCCGCCGCTTCGTAGAGGTAGTCGGGGATGGCGCTCAGGCCGGCGAGGCAGAGCAGCATCACATAGGGGGACCACATCCACACGTCGACAATCACCAGCGCCCACAGCGCCAGCCTGGGCGACGACAGCCAGTCTGGCCCGCGCCCGGCGGGAAAGCCGAGCAGGTAGTTGAAAATACCGTAGCCGGGGTTGTACATCATCTTCCAGAACAGGCCCACAACCACTGGCGAGCACATCATCGGGATGAGGATGAGCGTGGTGATGATGCCGCTGCCGCGAAACTTGCGCCGCAGCAGCAGCGCCAGCCCAAAGCCCACCAGCAGCTCCAGCGCGACCGAGAGCACCACATACCTGCCGGTGTTGCGGAAGTAGATCCACAGCTTGTCGTCGTTCAGGATGTCGCGGTAGTTCTGCAAGCCGATCCACTCGGGCGCGCGGTTCGAGATCGCGGAGTAGTCGGTGAAGCTCAGGTACAGGCTGTAGAGCAGCGGGAAGATGTTGAACGCGATCAGCAGGCCCAGCGTCGGCCACAGGAACAGGCGTTTGAGCGTCTCGTCGCTGAGCGCGGCGCGCGCCCGTCCGGTTCGCCCAGGGTTCTTCTCAATGTCTTTGGCTTGAAACATAGGTTTCCCGTGGTGCGTCGTGCGTGGTGCGTAGCGCGCGAGCCGAGCCGTTGCGCGCTATGCACCACGGAGCGCTTACTTCAGCAGCCCGGCCTTTTTGAGAATGTCTTCGTGCTTGGTGGCCATGTCGTCAAGCGCGGCCTGCGCGGTGCCCTGGTCGGCCACCACGAAGTTGTGCAGGTTTGCCTGCGACACTTGCAGCATCTCGGAGTAGACCGGCACCGCCCAGAAGTCTTTGACCTTCTGCATGGTGTCGGCAAAGGCCTGATTGTATGGCGTGGCCTTCAGGAACTCCTGCGACTGGAGCACGGCGTTGTTGCAGGTGTAGCCACCGAGCTGCGCCCACTTCTTCTGGACATCGTCGGAGGCCAGCCACTTCAGGAAGTCCATCGACGCCTTTTTGCGGTCGTCGCTGACGTAGCTGAGCACGCTGATGCCCTGGCCGCCGAGCGCCGCAAAGCTCTTGCCGCTCGGCCCCTTCGGGTTCGCGAAGTAGCCGGTCTTGTCGGCGTAGGGGTTGCTCGACGAGTTGGCCAGCGCCGGGAAGAAGGCGAAGTAGTTCATGCCCATGGCGATCTGGCCGGCGGTGAATTTGTTGTTGACTTCCTGGAAGAAGTCGTTGCTGCTGCCGGGCGGCACGTACTTGTACAGCTCTTTGTAGAACTCCAGCGCCTCGACGGCTTCCTTCGAGTTCAGCACGCCCTGCACCTTGTAGTCGGGCGTGCCCCAGTCGGCACCCCAGCTAAACAGAACGTTCTCGTAGCCCATCGTGATGGCGTCGTAGTCCTTCTGGGTGTAGATGCCCAGGCCGTAGAGGTTTTTGTCGGGCCGCGTGAAGAACTCGGCGATGTCCTTCAGCTCCATCCACGTCTCGGGGATCTTGAGATCGCGGTTGTACTTGGCCTTGAAGGCTTCCATTTCCTTCGGATCTTCGAACAGGTCCTTGCGGTAGGCCCAGCCGTCGGCGTCGCCTTCGAGCGGGTAGGCCCAGTATTTGCTCGAACCCTTGGGATACTCGGCGTAGGCAGAGATGGTCGCGGGCGCAAGTGCTTTGCCGTTCAGCTCGCTGTTGAAGACGTCGGTCAGCTCGACAT